>NZ_JAYGHE010000007.1:0-12053 GCF_034931145.1 Nostoc sp. UHCC 0252
TCTGATGAAAAATCAAAGTTTTTCTGCACACTATAAAAGTAGGCTTAGGGTATAGCAAAAGGCGAGATATCTGACCAATGACCAATGACCAATGACCAATGACCAATGACTACTTAATCAAATACTTCAGCAGTTCTCAAAGATTTACCGGCTTGGTCTTTAGCTGATAAAATCGGTGGCGCATTCATGGGCCAATCTATCGCTAAATCTGGATCGTTCCATAAAATTGTGCGATCGCCTTGGGGTGCGTAGTAATCTGTAGCTTTGTAGAGAACTTCGGCTATTTCTGAAAGCACGAGAAACCCGTGAGCAAAGCCTGGTGGTATCCACAGTAGACGTTTGTTCTCAGCACTGAGTTCATAACCTACCCACTTCCCAAAAGTAGCCGAACTTTTTCTAATATCTACGGCTACGTCAAAGATAGTACCAACAATAGCCCGGACAAGTTTACCTTGGGGTTGGTGAATTTGGTAGTGCAACCCCCGCAGAACGTTTTGTTTAGAGCAAGAGTGGTTATCTTGGACGAAGTTGGCAACGATACCAGTCTCTTGGGCAAATTTTCGATCGTTGTAGGCTTCAAAAAAGAACCCGCGATCGTCTGCAAATACTTGGGGTTCGAGTTGTATAACTTCGGCGATTTTAGTACGTACAATGCTCATCAATATTATTTTGAGTAGCCTACCACAGTGTTAATTGTGAGAGTAATTTAATGCTTGTATTTTACAACTAGCAGGTAAAACTTCGACCGTGGAGTTTCTTGTTTTTAACAAGTAAATCAGGTTAGTTCAATTTGACAGTCATCGCCAATTAGAAATCGTAAGGCTTTGGGGCGGCGCGGTGCAAGAGTCAATTGTGCCCGTTGCCCAATGACACTATCAATAATACGCTGATGAATTCCGACAATTTTAGCACCTTCTAAAATCACACTGTGTTCTAAATCAGTATCAATGACTGTCGCATTGTTAGCAATACTACTGTAAGGGCCAATAAAGCAGTTTTCTAAGTGGCAATTACTACCAATGACTACTGGGCCCCGAATTGTACAGTTAATCACTTTTGAATTGGCACCAATTTTGACTCGTCCACTAATCTGACTTTGGGCATCGACTTCGCCAATAACTGATGCTGTCAGATAAGTATCGAGAATCAATCGGTTAGCTTCTAATAAGTCATCTTTCTTACCAGTATCAAGCCACCAACCTTGGAGATTGTAAGATAAAACTTGTTTTTCCTGATTAATTAGGTATTGAATAGCATCAGTAATTTCTAATTCACCTCTGCTGGAAGGTTGGATATTTGCGATCGCATCAAAAATGAGGTGAGAAAAGAAATAAACCCCTACCAGTGCCAAATTTGAAGGCGGAACTTTGGGTTTTTCAATTAGCTGCAATACCCGTCCGGTTTCATCTATCTCAGCCACACCAAAGGCGCTAGGATTGGCAACCGAACGCAAGAGAATCAGAGCATCTGGCTGTTGTTGGCTAAATTGTTGCAGAAAGTAACGTAATTCACCTAGTTGAATCAGGTTATCGCCCAAATACATGACAAAGGGGGAATTTCCTAAAAAGGAATGGGCGATTTGGACGGCGTGAGCAAGTCCAAGTGGTTGTTCTTGGACTATGTAGGTGATGTTTGCTCCAAAGGATTCTCCATTTCCGGTTTTCCCTTGGACTTCTGCCCCAGTTTCCGGGCTGATGATGATGCCAATATCAGTAATCCCAGTAGCGACCATTTCTTCAATGCCATACCACAAAACTGGCTTATTAGCAACTGGTACGAGTTGTTTGGCTCCGCTATAAGTTAGGGGACGTAGGCGTGTACCTTTCCCGCCAGAGAGGATTAATGCTTTCATAGGGATCAAGGATTATTTATGAGTCATTAGTCAAGATAATCTGAAATCTGGACAAAATCCTAAATCCTGACATCTAAATTATGGTGTTAGTTTATTTTTTATATGTATCGGGATAATACTTCGGCGGTTGCTTGTCCAGTTTTTTCCCAACTGAATTGTTGGGAGCGAATGATACCTTGATTAGAAAGGCGCGATCGCAATGCCGAATCAGTTGCGATCGCCTCCATCGCCTCTGTTATTTCTTTGGTGTTGTAGGGATCGATTAGAATCGCCGCGTCCCCAGCTACTTCTGGTAAGGAGGAGAGATTGGAGGTTATGACGGGAGTACCACAAGCCATTGCTTCGAGGACAGGTAAACCAAAGCCTTCCCAGAGACTGGGGAAAACCAGAGCGATCGCTTCATTGATGATTTTTGGCAATTCGCTATATGGTACATAGTCGAGGAACTTCACTTGATTCGTGATGCCGAGTTGGGCAACTTGCGCTGTTAAAGTTGGGGTGTAACGGCGATCGCTTGGCCCTGCTAACCAAAGTTCATAGTCGCCGTTATTGGGTAGCGCGGCGAAGGCAGCAATAAGCCCATGTAAGTTTTTATAGGTATTTTGTCGTCCAATGTAGAGAAAGTAGTTACGGGTGGGAAGATTGAGAGGGCGGAAGTGAGTGCGATCGTGAGCAAGGGGGATTGGGGTGATTTTGCTGGCGGGAATTTGGTAAAAATCAGTGATGTCTTTTGCGGTGGCTTGGGAATTGCAGATGATGTATTGTGCCTGCCTGAGGATTTGGGGAACGTAGTAGCGATGATATATTGTCAGGGGTGAAAAGCGTTGAGAAAAACGTAGGGGAATCAAATCATGGATAGTGACAACGAAGCGAGAGCTAGTATTAATAGGGGCTTCTGGAATTGGAGAAAATAATAGTTTACATTTGAGCTTTTTATATATTTTAGGTAGTTCAAATTGCGTCCAAATTAAGCGATTTAAATGACCTTTAATACCTTGTTCTGATGTTTGATTAACAGGAGTTTCATAGCAATTATAGTCAGGGGCAAGTTGAGTAGTTAAAAGTGTTGGTTGAAGTGCTTTTAAGTAAGGTAAAAGATTAAAAGTATAGGTCGTGGTACCTGTAGGTTTAGTTAATATAAATGAAAGATTAATTAATAAAGACATAATTATTTATACATAAAAACTAACTTTAAAATTTTTAAACTATAAGGATTAAATGTTGTAAAATATTCATATAAAAACTTTAATATTAAATATATTTTTAACATCAATATCTCCCACATTGGCAGATGTTTATAATAGTAGTAAATCTGGCTACGTCTATATTCTACAGCCATTTTATTCGATATTTTATTTACAGAATGCCCTCTTATATGAATTAAGGATACATAAGGAGTATATAGAATTTTATAGCCTGAATTTCTGACTCTTTGACACAAATCAGACTCTTCAAAATACATAAAGAATTTTTCGTCAAAACCACCTAATAAATTAAATAAATCTGTCCTAATAAAAAAGGCTGCTCCAACGACAATATCTACTTCTTTAATATCTTTAAAATTCTGCTCTATAATATTCAACTTATTTTTATCTTCAGCATTTTCATGTATTTTTTTGGCTTCAATTTCTCCTTTGATTCCAATTTTGGGTGAAAAAGAAATTTGGAAACTTCCATCAGGAAAAACTAATTTAGTACCAATAACGCCGACATCTAGATTTGTAGACATCAATTCTATAAGATGGGGCAAAAGATTACTTGTAAGTATTGTATCAGTATTCAATAAGAATAGAAATTTACCTTGAGCTACTTTTGCACCGATATTATTACCTGCTCCAAAACCAACATTTTCTGGTAGTTTAATTAATTTTATATTAGGGAATTTATGATTAATAATACATACACTATTATCTTGAGAATTGTTATCTACTAAAATAATTTCACAGTTATCTCTAGGAATAAATTTTTCTAGAGAATTTAAACAATCTATTAGAACATCAGCACCATTATAGTTAACTAAGATGATTGATACTAAGTTATTTAATTCTGTGTTCATGCTTAATTATTTTTTTTGAAAACTATTTCTCTAATTTTTTGTAAATCTAATAAAACTTTCAAAGCCCAAATTCTCAAAGCTATACCTTCTGAATTATAGCCTGACGATAAACTTTTATATAATAACTTGAATATTTTTATACCAAAATCTAAATCTTTATCATCAAAAGGATTAGACCAATTTAAAATATCTAATTCTTGTTTAAATCGTTCATAAAAGAATTTACTAAAATCTCTATGAACTAAATAACTATTGCCAGTAATTTTAAATTTTTTACTTATCCAGACTAATAACTCACGGTAAAATTTACCTGCATCTTGCGTTACTCCCACATTATTTAAACCATGAATTCTATAGCCAACTAATGGTTGGTGAATATGTTCAATTTTACCTTTCTGGGCAGCAACTAAAGCTATCCACCAATCATGATACCAGCTAATTTTAACTTGAGGTGGAAATGGTAGTATATCTGTCAATATCGAAGTGCAAAATAACAGAGAGCATCCAGTTATTACATTCCGAAGTAACAATAAATCAATAGATAACTTTTCAGGATTACGTCCTTCAAACTTCCAGGTAGAATAATTGATTATTTTATCATTACTATCTATCATTTCTAAATCAGAATGTACTAAAACTGCTTGTTGCGATCGCAGTTTTTCTAAAAGCATAGCTAGTTTCTCAGGATACCAAATATCATCTTGATCTGCTAAAGCGATCGCGCGAATTGTTTGATCTTCAATACAATATCTTAATCCACGTTCAAAGTTATAATAATGATTAAAATTTTGCTCATGAAAATGAAAAATAAACCGTGAATCTTCTGCAATTAGTTTTTGAATGGCTGTTTGATACTCAATTTGAGAACAGTCATCAACAACATGACAAACCCAATTTTTATAATTTTGATTTTTTATTGATTGTATCTGCTTTTGAAAATATTCTAAATTAGGATTATATGTAGCTAAAACAATAGCAATTTTCTCATCTAACTGCATTTTAATAAATTGATTAATTGAGATTTATGTCAATAAAATAGTGAAAATCATCGCCAATCAACAACTATAAAGCCTTAGGACGATGGTGTGCAATGGTTAAATCTGCACGCTCTCAAATTAGGTTACCAACACTCTTTAACGAATTCTTTCTATCTTAGCGCCTTACGAAATAACACCGTGTTCTAAATATTTTGGTATCAATTTGGAATTTCTCCGAGATTTTACTATAGAATCTATCTTATTTTGTATCAATCATATGATTACCTATCTTCTTTGCTTTTTGTTTGATTACTGACTTGGTAGGCAGAAAATTATAAATTTTACAAAGGCATCTATAAGTGATAATATAGCAAGCAGAATTTCATCTTCATAAATTATCCGTTCCCAGTCAAAAATGAGTACAAAAGAGTTAGGTATTTTTCTTATTTCAATTTTTTGCAATATAGTTGGACAGATTCTTCTAAAGTCAGGAGCATTAAAACTAGGAGAGGTCAATGCAGCAAACTTATTTAACCATATCATTAGAATTTTATTTACACCAGAATTAATAATTGGTTTATCTTGTTATGCCATAGGTGCTATTGCGTATATTCTTGTATTAACTAGAGTAAACTTAAGCGTGGTTGGTCCTTCGACAGCCTTAGTTTACGTGTGTTCTTTTTTAATTGGCTATTTCTTTTTTCATGAGACTATTTCTATAAATCGCACTATAGGTTTGGGTTTAATTGTATGTGGAGTTATCCTAGTTATCTCTAAATAAATTAATGTAGTTTTTTTACGGTTTATAGCTGTTTTTGAAAAAGCTAATTAAAATTAAATTTTTTAATGAAATTAAGAAATAACAGATTGCAACTAAACAAGATATAATTAAACCGATAGTAAAGGAAGTAGGTCTATATTGAAAAACCACAGTTGAAATTCCAGCAGGAATGGCAACTGCTTTAAATAGAGTATCTGCTTCCATAACAGGAACTTTGACATCATTAACAAATGCTGAGCATCCAGGATAAATTTGATCGGCAAAGACTAGAATTGCAGGCTGTTGGCTTTTGGCCAAAAAGGATATTGTGCTTGTAGTGTAACTTCTTCTGAAGCTAAAGTCTGTAAAGAAACTGCCGTATTTTCACTAGATTTAAAATTTGGCTGTTTATTTCAAATAACTGTCGATTTATAATCAAATTTCTCATCTAACCACAAAAGAATTAAAATATGACTTTTCAAAGAAGAAAAATTTTTAACCTTTAACAGTATAAACTTCATAAATCACTTCATTTTTACTGTTGTAAAAATATTTTTCTAATTTTATTTCTTTGAAAAATAAAGAACTAAACTCGATAAAATTTCTTCTAGAATATTTCATGATTGCAGCATTTTCTGGATGCAATAATACTATATTTATTTTATCTTTAAAAAAAACTTTATAAAGTTTTTCTTGTTCATCTTTAGTTTGATTGTGTAAATCATTAAAAATTGACCAGAAATCCATGTATTTAATTCGTATTTCAGGTTTAGCTAAACCTTGTAACTGCGTATGAAATCCCCAATCTGCTGAAACAATAGAGTCAACTTTGTCTCGATAATTACCAAGATAGTGAGAAAGTTCATAAATTACAGGACTCCAAGTGGTACTAAAAGATTTTTTATCGTGCAAAGCCAACGAATAATAATTGTTTACTTTAATTTGTGAATGAATTAAATTACCAAAAATTAAAACTACTAACGTTATACATAAAATTTTAATTAATTGATGCCATTTTCTGACAATCTGAATTATTAGTTCAACTGAAACTAACGCAGCAGCTATATTAAAAAAATGCTGGAAAGGGAACAACATCATAATATGGTGCGGACCTCCTACTTGTTTGGTGAATACCATTTGCAGATAAATTAATGCAAAAAGAGTGGTAAAAAAAAGAAGTATTTTCTTACTATCAAAACCTAAATGTAGGGAACTTTTATAATTACACTTCAATAAAATAGCTAAAGATAAAACAATTAGTAAAAAAATAATATTTAAAAATGTTAATTCATTTAAACAACTGATTTCAGGTAATGATTGATTAAAAATAAATTCATAAAATCCTTTCCCATTAACAGTTGTTTCATAAACTTTATTTACTCGGAAAAAACGATCTAATAAAGTTTCTTGACTTGTTTCTCCTACACCTACATTTAAATTGAATATAGGTAATATTAATCCTACAATCATCAAAATCATAATTGTTATAAATGTGATTGTAGGAATTAATGTTTTAGATTTATGAAGTTTCCATATTTTAATAATATTTTTGGAATAGAAAATCACAGAGCATATAAATAATGCAGACATAAACCAAATAAAATTTAATTTGTCCCAAAACCCTAAAATTAAACCTATTATTAATAAAATATACCAATTAATAAATTTAGGGTTAGGCAAAGTGTAAGAATAAGATATTATTTTAAAGAAAATAAATAGAGTCAGAATTTTGAAAAAAATCATAAAAACTATAGGACCAAAATCTACCCTACTTATATAGATGAAAGAGGGATCGGTAGCTAAAACAATACTTATAAGACTAGCAATCCATTGATTAAATATTATTTTTCCTAAGTAAAAAGATAAAATTAATGTTATTGCAGAGATTAGAATAACTGGTATTCTAATAGTTTCTGGTGAAACTCCTAGAAAATGAAAAATAGGATAGAAAAAATATGCTTTCAATGCTCCTATATATGGCATTAGCATTACAGGAATACCCCAGATACGTTTATGGATAAATGTATTATCTAATCCTCCTAATGCTCCATTAACAAATAAAGTTTCATCATAATATAGTCCAGGATATTTAATTTCATAGCTTGTTGTGTAAATATAGTATGTGATTGATAAAGCAAGCACAATAATTGGCATTTTTTGTAAGTTCTTTGGGGTGTCTATCATAGATTTTTAAATTATTTTTGCTACTTTCTAACTAATTAACAGATTTTAACCAATCTCATCAAATACTCTAGATAGAAATTTTGGCTGTAGTTTTTTGTCAAGTTTAATAAACTTCTTTGACAACAGTACAAAAATTATTCATCCATATCTGAAAATATCTATGATTAAATTGCTTAAACCCAGTAATTTCAACCAATACTCTTTGAAGTTTCTTTCGGTTGTAATATCTTTTATGATCTTCTATCTCAGCCTTACTAACTATATTAAGTTTATAAGCCATAAACTCCAAAACAGGTTGAGACCAAACAGAGGGAACTGTAAGAATTAGTTTGCCACCAGGAACAAGTACTCTATAAATTTCCTTGAGGATTTGTTCATCATCATCAATGTGTTCTAGCACAGCTAACATAGTGACAACATCAAAACTATTATCATCGAATGGTAAATTACCCTCAAATTTTAGCTGTTTTGTTTGGATATTACCAAACATGGCATCTTCCACTTTGAAATCTACGCCATATCCTTGATTAATATGACCAGATATAGATTTTAAAAATGCTGTGGATCTTCCACAACCTATATCAAGGACAATAGACATTTTGGGGATATGAGAACTGACTTTTTTAAGCCTAAACCACCTCAATATTGGCTCTAAAATTGGTTCTTTGTATCTCATATATCTCATATAGTTTTTGCCAACGATTTTTGTGAAGGTAGAGAATAGAAAGATTGTTTTAATGAACAAAACAAATTAAAGTAGATAATATACCAAATCGCTTGAATTCCATCCTTGAGACCAATTTTTTTACCTTCTTCATAAGTTCTACCATAATAACTAATAGGAACTTCATAAATACGACATTTTAACTTAGCTACTTTTGCAGTTACTTCAATTTCAAAACCAAACCCTTTTGACTTGATAATCATATTCCTGATAATGTCACCACGGAAAGCTTTGTAACAAGTTTCAACATCTGTGATATTAACATTCGTGAAAACATCACTGAGGAATGTTAAAAATTTGTTAGCCATATAGTGAGAAAAATAAAGCACTCTTGCTGCTTTTCTAACTAAAAAACGTGAACCATAAACCACATCAGCTTTGTTATCTAATATTGGTTCAATGACATTTTGAATTTCTTGAGGGCTGTATTCTAAGTCAGCATCCTGAACAATTACAATATCGCCTCGAGTAGCTTGAAAACCGGTTTTTAAAGCGGCTGTCTTTCCTTTGTTGTGAAGATGATGGATAACTTCTAATTCACTATATTCTGAAGCAAGTTGCTCTAAAATTTCCCTAGTACCATCTGTAGAACCATCATTAACTACTACAATTTCTAGAATGTTTGGAACTTTTACTAGTTCCTCTATCACAACTCTAATAGTTAATTTTTCATTATAGGCAGGTACGACAACTGACAAAAGTTTCATTTTTTTCCTCAGATTTTAATTCCATTCATTGATAAAAACAGTTTATTTCCCCTATATCAAATTATTTTTATTACTTTCTAAATAACCAAATTTAAGTAGTTACATCAAATTCTTTAGATACAACTTTTTGCCATTGATATTTGTTAAATTTAAGTATAAAGCTTGGCTAAAACAATATTTAAAATTCTGAATTATTTGGTTGTTTTTGCCAAAATTTGATATTGAAGAATGTTTAATAAGGATTTTACAATAATTCAATTAAATTCTTCATTTTTAGTTTAATCTGGCTGTAACTATATCGATCAATTATTTTTATTGCATTTTTTGAAATTAAACTCCATCTTTTTGAATCCTGATAAATTTGTAATGTATATTTAGCAAAGGTATCCGGTTCATCAGCGATTAAAACATCAGTTTCATGAGTTAATCCCATACCTTCTGCACCAATAGATGTAGTGACTGTAGGTAAGCCGTAGGAAAGACTATGACCAATTTTGCCCTTCATACCAGCACCATATCTTAAAGGTGCGACAAAAACGCGACTCTTCAGAAAATAAGGTTCTACGTCTTGAATGTATCCAGGAACTTCAATACGAGGATCACTTGCTAAATCTTTCACTTCTGCTGGGGGATTACTACCTAATAAAGTAATTTTCATTTTAGGTTGTTTCTGCCAAATTAAAGGCATAATTTCTCTACACAGCCAAATCACAGCATCTACATTAGGGGTATGATTATAACCACCAATAAACAATAAGCCACTCCTGTGCTTAAAATGTAGCAACTCTCCTTCATATTGGTGGTGTATATTCGGCACAACGAAAACATTACTAATATTAAAATCCTCTAAAATCTTCTTCTCAACATCTGTGACAACAACCGTAGCTTCTGCTACCTTAGCCATATTTAATTCTATATCTTGGACTTGTTGCCAAGATGGTAAGTTATTCTCAGCATTGCTTTGGGGTACTAATTCTTGCTGTCTTTGTAGCCGTAAAAAATGCAGATCCACTGTATCATAAATAACTTTTATGGCAAAATTTTTCTTGAGTAAATTTATATATTTACTGCATAATTCAGGGCGGCATACCCAAGCAATATCGATTAGTTTTAATCGTTTAATTAGCTCCTCTTCTAGGCTAGGTTGTTTATGTGTACAATACAACACTTCTACACCCAGATTTTGCAATTCAGACGTATATGGTTCTTGAGGAAAGCCATTATCTGGCAAAAAAATTACAAAGTAATCTAGTTTTACAAAAATTTTAATAATATTTAATAGTCTGTAAGAACCTGACTCTTTATCGTGCAAGGGAACATAAGTATCTATAACTAAAATAGTTTTTTTACCTTGCAATCTTCTCGCTGCAAACTCTGCATTCTCTGCGTCAGGACTAAGGTGATGCTGTAATTGTTCTTGCCACTTCAGCAAAAATTTATAGCGATTAACTTTTTGATAGCTTTTAATTCCACTTTCTAAGCTGGTACCAGAACTAATTCCTTCATAATGGATTAATTGGGATTTAGGTTGGTATATAACCTTATATCCCAATTCTCGAATAGCAAAACATAGATCAGTATCTTCATAATATGCGGGTAGAAACTCTTCTGAAAAACCACCCAACTCGTTGAAGATTTCGGTTCTAACTACTAAACTTGCTGCTGAACAATAATCAACTTGTCTGACATAATTATATTCAGGACTATCAGGATGTTCTAATCTGCCATAATTCCATCCAGAGGCATCTTGCCAAATAATTCCTCCTGCTTCTTGAAGTCTGCCATCTGCATAAATTAACTTTGAGCCAACTGCACCCACTTGATTATCTTTTGTAATTACTTCTACTAAGTTTTCTAACCATCCAGGCAAAACTTGAGTATCATTATTTAAAAAACATAAGAATTTACCTTTTGCTCTTGCTGCGCCATGATTACAAGAACGAATAAAACCAAGATTTTGTTTATTAACTACAACTTGAATGGTTGAAGAACAGCTTAAATATTCTTGAGTTTCATCACTAGAATTATCATCAACAACAATTACCTCAAAGCTAATTGTTGTTGATGATAAGTAATTTTGTAAAGATTTTAAACAATTAAATGTATAAGTAAATTTATTATAAACAGGTATAATAATCGATACTTGTGGAGATATATATTCAGGAAACTGAAATTTTATTTTTTTGGGAGTGTCGAGTACTGTATATTTTTGGATGTTTGTTGAATTAGTAAGACAAAGGCTTGATTGATCTAGTTTTTGTGTAGTCTTAGCAATTACTTTTTGAAAAACTTTACTTACACCTTCTTTCTGTAAAACAATCAATAGTTTCTGGAATTTGCTGATTTGATTGGTTTTCGTAGTTATAAAATTTTGCTTTAACACAAGCTGAATTTGCGCTAGTCGATTTTGACTGCGCTTTAATTCTTGTTGTTTGTTTAATAATTCTTTTAATGGTGCTTCAATATTCAATTTGATAACCCCTTCAATTTCATAACTACTGATGTTTACTATCAATCTACTTTTAGTCCAATAGTTCGCTTGAATTGAAACCAAATTTGTCTCAGTTTCCAAAATTTACTCGTTTCCATTGCTTGAATCATATCCTGAGTTTGTCTCCATTCGCTTTGAGCTTGTTGAAGCAGTCTTTGAGTTTCTTGCCATTGTTGATAAATATAGTCAAATTTATTTTGATATTCTTCATCTGGTTTTTGTGATTGAACTTGAAATTGCTCTAAGGCAGTTAGTGTTTGTTGTAGTTGAGACTGTGTTCGCTCTAGTTCTGCCCGTGTTTG
>NZ_JAYGHE010000007.1:12285-176182 GCF_034931145.1 Nostoc sp. UHCC 0252
TGCGATCGCTCTAATTCTGCCTCGGTTTGTTGTAGTCGAGACTGCAATCGCTCTAATTCTGCCTCGGTTTGTTGTAGTCGAGACTGCGATCGCTCTAATTCTGCCTGTGTTTGTTGGAGTTGAGCGTGCGTTAGCACTTGAAATAAATCATCTGATTCATCAATATATATAGAGTCTATAGGCGTTTGTATTCTGCTTAATTCATCAGAACATATAGCGACAAAATATATCGGTGATTTTAAACTACAAACTTGCTGATTTAAATTATCTAGGTTTCCCTTATATGCCTTTAAGTTTTTTTCTTGGCTATCTTCTAGCGGAAAGACAAACGAGCCAGTTGCCAGCCTTTGACCATAGATTTTACTATATTTAAAATTACTACCAAGTAAGCTCACTAGATCGTTGTAGTAAAGCTCTTTAACATGAAATGGATTTGAATAATTTGGTTCGTCTGAATAAGTCAAGCGATTTGGAGAAGAAATAATTAGTATTCCTTCTGGCTTGAGAACTCGCTTAATCTCTTGCATCATTTCTTCATGCTTATCATGATGCTCGATAGTTTCAAAAGATGTTACTACATCAACACAATTGTCTGGTAATGGTACAGCTTCGCATGAACCCAACAGAAACTTGAGGTTGTTGTAGGTACAATACTCTTGCGATGAGTATTCTACAGCTTCGGAACTAATATCAACCCCGATGACAGATTCTGCAACTCTTGCTAGTAATGCAGAACCGTAACCTTCACCCGAAGCAATATCTAATACAGATTTGCCAATTACAAAATCAAGACATAAGGCATACCTATGTAGATGCTCGTACTTTATTTGCCCATCAACAGCAGGAATGTATCTCTCGCCTGTAAATTCCATATTTTTCAATATACTTTTAATTTTCACTTTTTAATCTTTATTAACCGCTACCAACCAATGCCTGTGCTGAATAATAATCAATAGAAAACAATCATTTTTAATTATTTTTGATTTATTATATGATTGATTGTCACTACTTCTAACGTATGATTAATGTTGACATCAGTCAACCTCATAAATCCAAAAGTTAGGTCTGTTACTCCTGATTGTATAGCGACACAAGCTTGTAACCAGTCCATCATTTCGTGGCTATCTTGATTCCCATCAGCTATCGCTGGTTCTAGAGAATAATTATCACTTTTAATATGCGGCCACTTGATTTTAAAATTAACAGAAATCAGTTGATTTTTTTTAATTTTAGGTAGTTGATACTTGCATTGTGTTGTGTTCCATGCTGTTACAGATACTCTGAGTCTGTCAAATATGGTCATACCTACAATTGGACTTAAAATGTCATCATAACTAATTATCTTGGTTTGAAGTATTAACCATTCATCAGGCATAACAAAACCTGTTTTTTCTCCTTGTTCATTTAAGACTTCTAAGCTAATAATTTCACAGCGTCCCGTGCCAAATCTTTTAGTGTTATGAAATGCTAAATATTCATTACTAGTAAATGGGTTTATTTTATTGTTAGTAGCTGATTTGTTATCTGAGCTAACGTCTAGAATTACCTCGACATTTGGGAGTGTTTCTTTGTCACTTTGTACATTAATCCCGTAATCAGAGTCTTTTTTTAGTCTCTCATTAATTTTGTCATACATCCATGCTTGGTATGATTTACTAATATCAATTGGTTTACCTTGCTCTACTATTTGACCATCATTAATCCATATAGCTTCAGAACAAAGGCGAGAGACTGAACCTAAATCATGAGAAACAAACAAAATTGTTCCTCCTGCATCTTGAAAATCTTTAATTTTTGCCATGCAACGATGAACGAAAACTCCATCTCCTACGGATAAAGCTTCATCCACTATTAAAATTTCGGGTTCAACATTTACCGCTACAGCAAAAGCCAAGCGAACAAACATACCACTAGAATATGTTTTTACAGGTTCATCAATAAAATCACCTATATCCGCAAAGCCAATAATATCATCAAACTTATCTTCGATTGCCTGTTGACTTAAGCCTAGTAATCTACCATTAAAAAATACGTTTTGCCTGCCAGTAAACTCAGGATTAAAACCACTACCCAATTCTAATAAAGCTGATATCCTTCCTTGTACTTGCACTTGTCCTGTGGTTGGCATCAAAGTCCCAGCAATAATTTGCAATAGGGTACTTTTTCCAGAGCCGTTACGCCCGATGATTCCTGATGTTTGTCCCTTGGGAATTTCTAAGTTAATATTCTGTAAAGCCCAAAATTCTTGTCCATAGCTTTTATTAGGCAGTAGAATTTCTCTCAACCTTTCTACAGGATGATGATAACGCTTGTAACATTTAGAAACGTTTTTTAAGGAAATAGCGATTTCTTCTCCCATACTTTTACTGTTAATTTTCACAACTCTCACACAATTACCAAAAGGAGATGAAGAGATCATATTTACAATACATCAGCAAAAGCCGGACGCAACCGCTTATATACCACAAATCCAGTACAAAATATAATAACTGCGATCGCAGACGATACACCCCATTCTCCCCAATGTTGCACCTCCCCAACTAAAACTATGTCACGATAAATTTCAGCGATCGCAGTCATGGGATTTAACCAAAATACTAAACTCCGCCATTGCTCTGGAATTGCTGATGCTGGATAGACAAGCGGTGTTGCGTAAAACCAAATATTTAAAATCACCCCTAAAGTCTGCGGGACATCTCGCAAAAACACGGTTAGTCCTGCCACCAAATAACCCAATCCTGCCGTTAATAATAACTGCGTTAGCCAAACCAACGGTAATAGCGCCAAGGTAGGATGTAAAGTATGAGAAATTGTTGCTACAAAAAAAATCAACGCTATTAAACCAAAGGAACTCTCAATAAACGTAGATAAAATTGGCACTAGGGGTAACAAACTTAGGGGAAATACAACTTTTTTGACTAAATTCGGCTGTCCTACTACTGAATTAGCAGACTGGAGCAAACCCCCTGTAAAAGCAATCCAGGGGAGCAAACCTGCAAATACCCACAAACCAAAGGTGAAGTTATTTTCTGGTAAACTTTTGAGAGTTAACTTTACTTTCAACACAACCGAAAATACATAAGTGTAAATCAGTAATTGTGATAACTGATTTAGCAAAGGCCACAAATTGCCTAAAATAGAACCTTTATACCGCGCTTCTAAATCTCGCCTAACCAAAATTCTCAGCAAGTCGAATTTTGCCCATACCTCTTCACTTACAGGCAGTATGCGCCTCAACTTTACCGCTTTACGTACAAAATTTTGCATTTTTTGTAACAATCCTTGCTTCCTGCTTCACTACCTACACACCTAATTCTTTTCTATAGAGCTTTAGAGCAATGAAAGTATATTTGTCTTTTTTGGAGAATAAATTGTTACTTATCAAATCTTATCCAAATTTGATAATCATACAATAAACAGATATTACCAGCTGCATTTTTACTATAAATATAAATATTATTGGCAACGCTGCTTTATTTAAGGATTTTAAGGTGGCGAGTTTTTCTTTAACTTAAACTCTCTGGATTAACTCCCAGCGCTCGAAAATGTTCTGCCAACTGTTGCCAGCGCAGCTGTTCTTGTTCAAACTTCAATTCTGGCTCTGATGCGTGTTGCGCTGTAATAGCAGCTTCCTTTGGTGTTGGAACTCAATCACCATCGGCTAGATTTACAACGATAAAGAAATCATCACACTCACTTCACAGCAACTCAAGGGAAGTGACTAGCAGCAGATGCATATAATGCAATGAAATTTCCATTTCCGGCTCATCACTTAACAACTGTCTTGCATCGGGCATCTGCTGTTCTAGCTTTTGCGCTCTCACAAACATTCGCTTGGTTGTTGATTTAATTTTAAGCTGTTAGATCAGCAGTTAGGACACGCACTTATAATTTTGCCCCTCATCTCCACTGAATTTGTGAAAGCTGAGTCACGGATTCCGCTACACTGAGACTTGGTTTGTTGGATTGTAATCAGGCATGGAAATCGGACAAAAGGTTAAAGTCTTTCGTTTGCGCGATCGCGTTTCTCCCCCAATTGTGAAAAAACTAGGACAAGTGGGTATTATCCAAGGCTACAAAGTTACCGATGGTGCTGGGATCGGTGTCGTGGTGATGTTTGACGACAATACTTCAACTTGGTTTTTTGAAGATGAAATCAAACCTGTGTAGTTGTAAATAACTCAGAACTGCGTTTTTCTTGGCTTCTGAAATTTTAAGCAGAAGCTGAGATTCTTTGTTGAGTGCTAAGTTGGAATTGAAAAGACCGGCGGTGAAAATAGGAATCAAGTAATGGCTCTAATATTGACATTTTTGGGCAAAGGCGGCACCGCTCGTACCAAAATTGCGATCGCCGCCGCCAAATTATTGGCAAGTCAAGGCAAGCGCGTACTTCTAGCAGGACAAGCAGAACCCACATTATCAATCCTGTTGGGTACTCCCATTGCTGCCGATCCTCAAGAAATCGCTCCCAAATTACAGGCGGTACAGTTTCAAGCATCTGTACTGCTTGAGCGCAACTGGGACGAAGTGAAAAAACTTGAAGCGCAATACCTCCGCACGCCCATCTTCAAAGACGTTTTTGGTCAAGAACTGGTAGTATTGCCAGGAATGGACAACGCCCTAGCCCTCAATGCTGTCCGCGAATATGATGCCAGTGGCAAATATGATGCGATCGTCTACGATGGCACGGGTGACTCTTTAATGTTGCGAATGTTGGGTTTGCCAGAATCTCTCAGTTGGTACATTCGGCGATTTCGGCAATTGTTTGTCAATTCCGATTTGGGAAAGACAATTACTGAATCCCCCTTAATCCAACCTCTAATTAGCAGCTTTTTCAATATCAACTGGACAGCAGATAATTTTGCAGCGCCCACTAACCAAGTCAATAATTTCTTGGAAAAAGGGAGAGCCGCACTTGCTGACCCCAAGCGCCTTGCTGCTTTTTTAGTGACCACAGGAGATCCCATTGACGTAGCAAATGCTCGTTATTTGTGGGGTAGCGCTCAACAAATTGGTTTAACTGTCGGTGGCGTTCTAGTTGTGCCTCCTGAGACAAACGTCAATCTCAATCTGTCAGAGGAATTTATCCCCCTACCTGTGAGCGTTGTTCCCGACTCGCCAACAGGTGACTGGCAACCACTGATAGACGCACTACCCAACTTTGAAGCACAAGCGTTACAGGCTCCTAAGCCAATTGAAATAGACATCCAAAATCGTCAAGTACGCCTATTCTTACCAAGTTTTGACAAAAAGCAAGTCAAACTCACTCAATATGGGCCAGAAGTCACGGTAGAAGCAGGAGACCAGCGCCGGAATATTCCCCTACCCCCGGCTTTGAGTGGCAGATCCGTCGCTGGAGCAAAGTTTCAGAATAATTATTTGATAATTTCGTTTTAAGTTATGGAAATGGGGAATGGGGAATGGGAGATGGGGAATGGGGAATGGGGAATTGGGAACTTTTACTGAGCAACTTGTGCCGAGGGTATCGCTAAAGCGAAAGCTCCGCTAACGCGTAGCGTCTCGCAGAGAAGCCGAGGTAAGCCGAAGTGTGGGGAATGGGAAGTGGGGAGTTCAGAGGAAAAATGATTACTTTGAGCTTTGAACTCGGAACTTCGACTTTTGAACTCGAAACTTCGACCTTCAGAACTCGGAACTTTCGACCTTCAGAACTCGGAACTTCGACTTCTGAACTCGGAACTTCGACTTCTGAACTCGGAACTTCGACTTCTGAACTTGAAACTTCGACTTCTGAACTTGAAACTTCGACCTTTAAACTCGGAACTTCGACTTCTGAAATCGGAACTTCGACTTCTGAACTCGAAACTTCAACCTCTGAACACAAAGCGTAAAGCGTCAAGCTTAGAACTTACTATTCCCCATTCCCCATTCCCCATTCCCCATTCCCAATTCCCCATTCCCAATTCCCAATTAATCAGTAAAAATTATGTCAGAATCAACTCCCATTAACCCAGACCCCAATCCAACTGAGGTTATAGACTCAGTAGCAATTAATGCCAGTAAGCAAGCAATAGCAACAAACGATCGCAATGCGAAAACTAGGCAGTTGCTGGGGATGAAAGGTGCAGCTGCTGGGGAAACTTCAATTTGGAAAATTCGTTTGCAGCTAATGAAGCCGATTACCTGGATTCCCCTAATTTGGGGCGTAGTCTGTGGTGCGGCTTCTTCGGGTAACTATACTTGGACACTGGAAAATGTGTTGAAAGTATTAACCTGTATGCTTCTGGCTGGGCCATTGATGACAGGTTATACCCAAATCCTCAATGATTACTACGATCGCGAAATCGATGCCATCAATGAACCCTATCGCCCGATTCCCTCTGGGGCAATTCCCCTACCCCAGGTAATTATTCAGATTTGGGTATTACTGATTGCTGGCTATGGTTTGGCATTTGCGCTGGACGTGTGGTCTGGTCATGAATTCCCGACAATTACAGCGATCGCAATTATCGGTTCCTTCATCGCCTATATTTATTCTGCACCTCCCCTGAAACTCAAGCAAAACGGCTGGCTAGGTAGCTACGCCTTGGGTGCAAGCTATATCACCCTACCTTGGTCTACAGGACATGCTTTGTTTGGCGATCTCAATTCCACAATTATAATTTTGACAATGTTCTACAGCTTGGCTGGATTGGGTATTGCCATTGTCAATGACTTTAAGAGTGTAGAAGGCGATCGCCAGTTAGGATTAAATTCACTACCCGTAATGTTTGGCATCACAACTGCGGCATGGATTTGTGTCGTGACAATTGATGTATTTCAAGGATTGATAGCGGCTTATCTCGTCAGTATCCATGAGAATTTGTATGCAACAATACTAATACTCTTAATCATTCCGCAAATCACCTTGCAGGATATGTATTTTCTGCGCGATCCTGTGAAGAATGATGTTAAGTACCAAGCCAGCGCCCAACCGTTCCTTGTTTTGGGAATGCTCGTAACAGGTTTAGCGCTGGGTCATGCTGGCATTTAATATACTTCTATAGTGAGAAGTTATGAATTAGGAGTTAAGAGTTAATATACTTTTAACTCCAAATTTGTATCAGAAAATGCCATGTTAGAACTTATATCTTTCCTCATTCATGGGATTCAACCTTTTTTAGTCCCAATATGCTTTATCACTGCTTGGACTGTAACTATTCTCGTTGTCTTAAATCTCTGGACGGCGGCGCGAGATAGCGTGGCTACAGCCAAACTTATGCATCAAATCCCCTGTAGTGGTTGCCAATTTTTTACCGACAATTACCGCCTCAAATGTACTGTCCGCCCATCTATTGCCAATACAGAAGAAGCGATCAATTGTATGGACTATCAACCGAAGACGAATCCTTATTTGTATTAGGGACTGGGGATTGGGGACTGGGGGTTAGGAAAGAGTTTGCCCAATGTTCAATAACTATTGACCAATTTCCAGCAATATTTTTAAAACACCTTTACTCTGGGCATGTTCAAAAGCCGCAAGCCCTTCAATGAGGGGGTAGGTGGCATGAATCAAGGGTTGTACGTCAACTTGTCCTGTGGCTAGTAGCTGGAGGGCTGGTGTAAAGGGGCCACAACGAGAGCCGATGAGGGTGATTTCATCCACTACTAAGGAAGAAACATCTAGGCTGAGGTTGCCAGCATAGGTACTTTTAAGAACAAGCGTACCACGGGGACGGAGGGCACGACGGGCGATCGCAAATCCTTCTGGGTTCCCAGTACATTCTACTGAGATATCAAAATATCCATCTTTCACAGCATCAGCTAAACCAGTTTTAATCCCCCGTGCCTGTAAGTTAGCAAGTTTGTCTTGATGCCGCCCTACAGCCAAGAGTTCACAGCCAGTTAGGGCTAGTGTCTGGGCTACTAACTGCCCTAATTTACCATCTCCAACCACTAACACGCGATCGTTTGGATGCAATGGTACTTGCTGCTGAATTTCTAAAGCTGCTGCTATGGGTTCGGTAAACGTAGCTACTTCTGTTGGCACATTATCGGGTACTAAATGTAGGTTCTCCACCGGCAAACAAAGATATTCACCAAAGGCTCCATTCCGATTAACAATACCTAAAACTGTGCGATTTTCGCAGTGAGTTGGTTGTCCATCGAGACAAAACCGACAATGCCCACACACAGCGTTGATTTCTCCAACTACACGTTGGTTAACTAAGTGTTCTGGCCCTTTTTCAACCACGCCGACAAATTCATGCCCCAAAATTCCAGTGTAAGGATAGTAGCCTCTGAGTAGTTCCAAGTCAGTGTTACAGATACCCGCACGCAAGACGCGTACCAAAGCTTCTCCCTCTGGCGGTTCAGGAATGGGAATATCTGTACGTAATTGCAACTGGTTATTTTCGAGCCAAAGTCCTTTCATTTTGCTTCACGTCCTTTGCCTAATATGTTGTCATACCACTTTCAAAAATCTTTGCAAAATAATCACTTATTTGTAGGGGCGTACATCTGCACACCCATAGCTACATTCATGTCTCTGTATTAGGTATTTCTTTAGTTTTAGTTACATCAATTTTGCTTAACCAAGTAACCAAGTCTTCTGAGTCAAGTGCTATCTCGCTTCCTAATGTTTTGATATAAAGAAGCCC
Organism: Nostoc sp. UHCC 0252; assembly: GCF_034931145.1. Taxonomy (NCBI): domain Bacteria; kingdom Bacillati; phylum Cyanobacteriota; class Cyanophyceae; order Nostocales; family Nostocaceae; genus Nostoc; species Nostoc sp. UHCC 0252. Next base: position 20,883 of record NZ_JAYGHE010000007.1, read on the forward strand.
GTCACTAATAATTAAATCCCTAATTGGATACCATGAATCTCGCCTTCTAATCAGAAGTTCCAAGGGAATCCCTAGCCTTGAAGTATATTTGCGATATTTCCACCAAGCTCGCCATAGAAGTACAGATTTAGTACAGTGCATCTCATAGCCTTTGGGAACTTCGCTGTATTGATACTGATAAAAACCCCGACTATCTACTTCTCCTTTGAGAAGATAACTATATTCTGCTAATACCTGATTTATCAATTCCCACTGGGATGATTTTGGAGAAATCGAGAATTCAGATAATATGTTAGATAGCTGGAAGGTTGCAATCACACCTTCAGTTTTTGCTGTCAGTTGGTTAGTCTTATAAACTGTTTGCGCTGTCAAAGCAGGATTTGACAACAAAACTTCTTTTTTCTGGATAGAGTTTTGCACAAACTCTCGAATTAAATCTAGATTAGACAACATAAAATTATTTATACTAAATTAAGCAGTGTGATATAAGCCACAACGGTACTTAAATTAGTAACTACATTGGTTTTGCACTTAAATCAGGATTATTACCAGTTTTATTTATACTCAATTCTCTGTCTGACTAGGGCTTTATTAACTTTGATGTCGGGGATGTGACTACTTACTACTCTGATTGACAAAGTAACTGTTTTAAGTGTGAGAGCAGCTGATTAAATTTTTACGCCATCTAGAAAAGGTTGAAATACCGGAACTAATTCGGGACGACTGACAACCAAAGTGGGAAAAGAGCGATCGCTATAATCTTCTCCTGCTGACAATGGAAACGGTTCTGACTTCAGCGATGACCAAACACCGCCAGCAGCCTGAACAATTACCCAAGCCCCCGCTAAGTCCCAAACTTTTGGTGTCGCCTCAATACCACCTAATGTTGCTCCAGTGGCAACCGTCAAAAAGTTATAGCTAGCAACACCCAACATCCGAATTTTACAGGGAAAGCCGTTTTTCATAGCTGCGGTGCTACGAGAACAGAGGTTGAAAAAGTGATTGTTGCTGGGACTATCAACACTACTGTGGATGGGGTGGAGGTTGAGAAATGCTCCCATTGGCGTTGCTAACCCCGATGAACCTGGCCAAAAACCATGAAAAGCTTGATTTAATGTTGGTGCGTAAACATACCCAAAAATGGGCGTACCTCGATACAGTAAACCCAGAGATATTGTCCAGAGAGGAATGCCGCGTGTGAAGTTGGTTGTACCATCGAGAGGATCAATTACCCAGCACCACTCAGTACCGGGAAATGATTGATCGCTCTCTTCGCTCAAAATGCCGTAACCAGAGAAAGTAGAAGCGATCGCATCTCGAATTTCCTGATCTGCCCATTTATCTGCTTGCGTCACCAAACTACCATCAGCTTTTTGGGAAGCCTGGACTTGCCCAAAATCTTGCATTAGCTGCTTGCCCACTCTGGTAGTGGTAGTTTGGGCAAAATCTAGAATTGTTGTCCAAAAATCATTCATTGGTTAATAGTCATTTGTCATTTGTCATTTGTCATTTGTCATTGGTCATTTGTCCCATACCCAATGCCCAATACTTCGACTTCGCTCAGTACAAGTGCCCCATGCCCTATACAGTTTAGTCTAAATCGCTTTCCAAAACAGATGCGATCGCTTGCTTGGCACTTGTTTGAAATTCTGTGACGTTCACCCGATTCAGAAACCAAATCGATACCACCATTCCCACAGCTTCTAGGGCAAATACCAGTCCATAAGCTAACTCTAGGCTTGGTAACAGCCTGCGTCCAATATCCAAAACTGTACCTCCAATTACTACCGCAATTCCTCTAGAGAGGGACTGCGCTAATCCCCATGCCCCAATAAACGTACCTGCGGCTTCTGCTGCGGTAAGATCCAACATCAAGCTAATTGCTGCTGTAGTTAAGAAACCTGCGGCTAAACCGAAAAAGAACAAACCTAGTTTGAGAACTGCGGCATTAGCTGTGAATCCTGATATACCGAGCAATATTGCACAGAATGCTACTAACATACAGCCAAAACGTGCAGTTCTGCGCTTACCCAAACGCGGGACAATGTAAAAACCCGTAACGGCATAGGCAATTAGTAAACCCATTCCATAAAAAATATTTAATTTGGTACTTTCCGCTAAGGGCATTTTAAACACTTGACCCGCATAAGGTTCTAAAATCGGGTCTTGCATAAACAAACTGATGGTCATCACCAATAAAAAGGTGAAAAATATACCTGTTTGTGGGCTAGCTGTCAAGATTTTCCAAGCATTGCCTAGAGTAATGCTGTCTTCCCGGTTCGCCAGTGTGGAACGGGTTGAGTATTGGGAGTACTTTTTTTCTACGCCGAATGTGGCTGCGATCGCTAAACCAAATACAATTGCTGGGACAATAGTAAACAATCTGTTGATTGCTGGCTGCAAGGTTTCCACGGTTGCTTCTGGCGTTAACTGTCTTAGCAAGCTGGCACTGATAATTGCTCCAACAATAATCCCCACCATTAACATCGACCAAACCACACCGACTACTTTAGAACGGTTATCTTCTTCAGATATATCCACTAATAAAGCAGCAAAGGCAGTACCGCTAGCACAAATTCCTAGACCGTATACAGCGAAAACTAAAGCCAAAAGTGCTGTCCAGCCGATTGTTTGGGTTGTCCATACCCAAGCACCTGCACTATTTCCAGCAAGATTCATTTGCCATATCACTTGTACAGCTAAAAATGCTGCGATCGCAAATATCGCCGCACCCACCCAAACATAAGCTGTGCGGTGGTATCCCCATAACGGCTTGGCATCGGAAATCTGTCCAAACCAGACACGGGAAGGAGCAACAAATAGGGGTAGTGCTAAAACTACTGCTACCAGCGTCGCCGGAATTGCTATTTCTTGAATCATGACTCTGTTGAGTACCCCCAGAGTCAAAATGGACATCATGCTCAACCCCATTTGAAATAAACCCAGCCGGAACATAGTCAGCAGGTTTACCCTTGGCACAGATAGGGATTTTTTTTGGGTATCAAATACTTCACCGCTTGCCATAGCTACTTTTTCGTATAGTTTATAGGATTTAATCTCTCTCTCTTTAAATAAAGATAAACCCTACCCGCTCCAAATCAGCGAATGAAAAGTTGAAGTTGCGATGGCTTCTCTTCTCTACGAGAGGCTGCGCCAACGAGACGCTACGCGAACGTCCGCCACAGGCATCGCACTTATTTGGCAAATGTTCATACCAACATCTCAATTAGCATAAGCTTCAGCCAAGTTAGGATTAATTTCTATGGCTTGGTACGAGAGAATTTTAGGATGAAGTAGTGAAACGAGACTCCATTTACTATCAAATTTTTAAGCGCTTTCCTGGTTTACTCTTTGAACTGGTTGATAATCCTCCTCTGCAAGGGCAAAACTATCGGTTTGAATCACTTGAAGTCAAAGAAACCGCTTTTCGCATCGATGGTGTGTTTTTACCTCCAGAGGATGCAACATTCAGGATGATCTTTTTTGCTGAAGTTCAATTCCAAAAGGATGAAGCGCTCTACCATCGGTTCTTTACCGAGTCGTTGATGTACCTGAACCGGAATCGTTTTCAGTACGATGACTGGTTCTGTGTGGTAATTTTTTCATCACGCTCTTTGGAACCAAGCGATAAAAGAACTCATCGAATATTTCTCAACAGCGACCAAGTGCAACGAATCTATTTAGATGAGTTAGGCGCGACTAATCAGCAGCCAATAGGTATCAACTTAATGCAGTTGACTCTAGCATCGGATGAAGTGATGGCCGAGCAAGCAAAGCAATTGATTGAGCGAGTAAAATTAGAGGAAACGGACACACTGCCGAAAAACGAAATACTAGACATCATCACCACAATCGCCGTTTATAAGTTTTCGACCTTGAGTAGAGAGGAAGTTGAAGCTATGCTGGGATTGACTTTGGAGCAAACAAGGGTTTATCAGGAAGCTAAAGCTGAGGGTCGAGAAGAGGGTCGAGAAGAGGGTCGAGAAGAAGGTCGAGAAGAACGGGAAGCTGAAATGTTGAAACTTACCGTTCCTCTATTACTAAAAACAGGGATGAGTGTGGAGCAGATTGCTCAACACCTCAATGTTGATATAGAAGCTGTCCAGATTGCTGCACAGTCAACCACATAGAATGAAGAAGTTGAAGCTATGCTGCTGGGATTGACTTTGGAGCAAACAAGGGTTTATCAGGAAGCGAAAGCCGAGGGTCGAGAAGAACGGAAAACTGAAATGTTGAAACTTATCGTGCCTCTGTTACTAAAAACAGGGATGAGTATAGAGGAGATTGCTCAACATCTGAATGTTGATATAGAAACTGTCCAGCTTGCCGCACAGCAAAACACATAGAATGGACATTTCATGTCTATTGTCATATTTTGGCAAAATGAGGAGAGCTTGATTAAAATCCTCAATTACCTTTTTATGGTATCCAGAGCGATCGCACCAAAATATAACAACAGATATGCCTATTTCAGATTCAGAACTTGAAGCTTAAAATTATTCAAACTCAAAGCTACTGAAGTTTCAATAGTTAATTGTCCTTGTTGAATTCGAGGAAGAGTATAATAGCGATCGCACTCCAGCATTAGTGATAACACAGTGATTGTATTAGTGAGTATGGAAATGTTTCAAGATATTTACTAGCACGGTTAGCCATAAAAGGTCTTTAATCTCTGGATTGCTTTAATAAGCTATCTAGAAGTAATTAAACTCTGATTATAGGTGCTTACTAGAGTCATAGTATTACTCTGTAAATTTATCGGACACAATGAAGCCAGATAAAAACATCTATGTGAAAATGTGGTTTTTACTACGCTATTCCATTGAATTAGTAAGATAAACTTGCCGTATGTCATCAAACTACTTACCTTCATCTAATAACCCAAAAGGCATAAGCAATGAGTAAAGAACCAGTCAAAGTAATATTATGGGAAGAAAATCAAAAAGATTTTCTCAAAAAGTTCTATGATCTCCAATTTACTCCCAGAGTAGGAGAGGAAGTTTACCTAAAAAAGGAGAAATGGAAAGTAACTAGAGTTGAGCATGATATCGAAATTAGTGAGATTAATGTCTACATGGAATTAATCAAAAAAGCCAAGCAGGATAAATCATCTAATTCATAAATACAAGTAAATACACTCAACTATAGCAATCCTATTTGATTTGTGAGAATTGCAGTTCGCAGATCCCCGACTTCTTCGAGAAGTCGGGGATCTTGTTTATGCAAGGCGCGATGTCTACGACGGGCTACGCCTACGCACAACATGAGTTGTAGCCAAGTGGTGGCGATCGCGCTGTAACGATACACTATAAAAGTAAAGAAATGTAAATAAACTAAATTTTGCAACCGTGGAAAATATCACATTGGGGCAAAATGGCCCATCTGTTACACCCTTGTGCATAGGCACTTGGGCTTGGGGTGATAAACTATTTTGGAGTTATGGCGATCGCTACGGCCCAGAACAGTTACAAGAAGCCTTTACAGCAGCTTTAGACGCTGGTGTTACCTTCTTTGATACTGCCGAAATCTATGGAATGGGACTATCAGAGAAATTTTTGGGGCAATTTCTGCAACAGACACAACAACCTGTACAAATCGCCACAAAATTTGGCCCCCTACCGTGGCGATTTACAGCCCAATCTGTCTCTGATGCTTTAACAGAAAGCCTCAAACGGTTACAACTTGAGCGAATCGCCCTGTATCAAGTGCATTGGCCTTTTGCTTTCTTTTTAAGCCAAGAAACTTTGATGAATGCTCTAGCAGATGAAGTGAAGCGGGGCAGAATTGCGGCAGTCGGTGTGAGTAATTACTCAGCAGAGCAAATGCGAGACGCGCATCAAATATTGGCGGCCCGGGGAGTGCCTTTGGCTGTTAACCAAGTGCGCTATTCTTTACTCACTCGTCAAGTTGAAAGCAAAGGTATTATGGCAACTGCCCGTGAGTTGGGTGTGACTATTTTGGCTTATAGTCCTTTAGCACAGGGATTACTTACAGGCAAGTACAGTATTGATAGTACTGAAACTCCTACTGGTGCAAGGAAAGTAGATCCGCGATTTAAGAAAGAAGGTTTACAAAAAATTGCCCCAGTTATATCTTTGCTACACAGTTTCGGAGAAAAATACGATCGCACCCCTGCCCAAGTTGCTCTCAACTGGTTAATTGCTCAGGGGAACGTTATTCCCATTGCTGGGGTGAAGACAGCCGAACACGTGCGTCAGAATGCTGGCGCTTTGGGTTGGAGATTGAACGACGATGAAATTGGAGAGTTAGAACTAGTTAGTCGTCCTTGGCTGTAATATTTTTGAACTACTCAAACACAGGAGGCCAAATTTCTGACACTACTAGCTCCCAACCTGGTAATAAGTCTGGTAGTGTCAGTTTGTCATTATCCTGCAAAACTATTGGTTCTTGGTTGAGCCGATAAACTGTGAGCGTTAATTTGTCAGGATCAATCAAGATACCAACTGTACATCCGAGTTGTAAGAATAGCTGAATCTTTTCTACCAGTGGTTTGATCCGGTCTGACTTAGATTTTATCTCTACCATCAAGTCAGGTACAAGTTCTACAAAGTCGCGCTTGCTTGTTTTCAATCTATCAGCACGAACAAAAGACACGTCAGGAGCGCGGAGATTTCGTTTTTCGTTATCAGCTTCTTTACCGTTTTGAGTTTCTAAGGTAGGTAAAATGAAGCCAGCGCTAGAACCAGTTACCCGTCCTAGCCTCTGTGGGCGTACCCAGTTGCCGAGTAATCTAACTAACTCAGCACCAATTTCCTCTGACTCATAATCTGATGGCCCCATAACAACTATATTTCCGTCTACTAGCTCCATCTGCCATTCTGGATGCTCTGCTTGTAGTTGCTCTAAGTCTGGAATAGTGAACATAAAACCACGAAGAATGCATCTTTAATTGATCTTCCTACAAACTAATAGAAAAAGTTACCAAAAAAGCCAAAAAGTCAAGAGCCAAAGTCAAAATCCTGACTCTTAACTCTCAACTCTCCAATTTTATGTTTGGATTTTGGATTGAAGAAAAAATCTAAAATCCAAAATTGATTAACTTCTAACTGTTGACTAAGAAGCTGATTCCCTACCTGTAGGTGAACCTATCTTTTTACTAGGAGATGCAGAAGAATCCTGCCCACTTGTCCGCAGTTTGGGCTTGGGAGAAGAATGTCTTTCTTCACCATTGTTACTATCTGATTTCCACGCAGTACGAGGGCGATCGCTAGAAGATTCACGACGTTTGCCGAGTCTTGGTTTGGGAGCAGAGGATTCCTCTTGAGGAATTTCCACGTCTGAACTCAACCAAGCGGGACGAGTTTGATCGTAAGCAATTTGTAGTGCTGCTGCGGCGATCGCTTGAGCATCGTATTCTTCAATCAGTTCGCTGACAATTGGCAAGAATGAAGCCAAACGCTCACCTGTCAAAGCTTCCCGCACCAGTTCTTGCAATTTCAGAATGTGTCTTGCTTCAATTTGTGCGCGTGTAGGAATCGACAGCAGTTGCCAACTTTGGCGGTTATGACGTTCAAATGTTTGCTGTTTGCGCCGCTCAAATGGTTGTACTAGAGAGATTGCTGTTCCTTCTTTACCGGCACGACCTGTACGACCAATCCGGTGGACGTAAGTTTCTACGCTATCGGGTAAGTCGAAGTTGATTACATGAGAGAGTTGATCGACATCTAACCCTCGTGCTGCAATATCAGTTGCTACTACCCAGCGAACTTGACGGTTACGGAATCTGACTAATAACCGTTCCCGCGCTTGTTGCGACAAGTCACCGTGGTATTCATCGACACTGTGACCAGCGCCTTGTAACTGACTGGTGAGTTCTGCGGCTGTGCGTCTGGTGCGGACAAAGATTAAAGCTGTTTCTGGATCTTCCATTTCCAAAATCGGCTGTAATGCTTTGGCTTTTGTCCAATGGCGGGGGATCAAGTAAGCTACTTGATTAATCTTGTTGGGAGCAGCTTTTGGTTGCTCAACGGTGACAGTTGCAGGCGATCGCAAGAACTTGTTCACCAACATCCGAATCGATGGTGGCATGGTTGCCGAGAATAAAGCTGTTTGGCGATCTACGGGCGCTTGCGAGAGGATTTTGATTACATCGTCAATGAAGCCCATGCTCAACATTTCATCGGCTTCATCCAACACAAACCACTTCACTTGATCGAGCTTTAAACAGCCGCGATCGAGCAAATCGATCACCCGTCCGGGAGTACCCACGACCATGTGAACGCCACGTTTGAGTTGTAACATTTGACGGTCAATTGATTGACCACCGTAGATTGCTAACACTCGCAATCCTTCATTGCCGATGAATTGTGCGATCGCATCGTGAACTTGCATTGCTAATTCACGAGTTGGTGTTAAAACTATGGCTTGTACGGCTCTTTGATTAATATCTAACCGTTCTAATATTGGCAGTGAGAATGCGGCCGTTTTGCCTGTTCCTGTTTGAGATTGACCTACTACATCACGGCCACCCAGCAATTGGGGAATTGCTTGGACTTGAATGTTAGTTGGTTCGGTAAAACCGATTTTTTCTAGTTGGGCGACACGTTCTTGGGAAATGCCTAATTCTTGAAATGAAAGAGTCATTAATTCGTCCTAAATTTTATCTAAGGATTTTGGATTAGTCATTAGTCATTAGTTATTAGTCATTAGTCATTAGTCATTAGTCATTAGTGAGCTTAGGGCGGTAGCGAGACCTCAAATCTTGGAGAGGCTATGTCAACAAGTCCGCCAGCATTTCAGGTAAACCCTCATGAAAACTGCTATTAATGCAGCATTGACCTTAATATAAGGATGAATCTGTAAGGGTCATTTAACAAAGGACAAAGGACAAAAGACAGATGACAATTTAGTTATTGACTACTTGACCATAGAGGTCGTATGTATCAGCGTGGTGAATCGCTATTGGCACGATGGTTCCTAACTTTGCCTGGCCTTTGACATACACCAGACCATCAACCTCTGGGGAAAATCTACCTGAACGACCTATTAATTCACCACTTTCAGGATTTTCTTGCTCAATCAGGACATCGACGATTTTGCCTACTTCCTGTTGATTTTTATTTTGAGAAATCGGTTGCTGGAGTTCCATCAGTTGGTATCGGCGATCGTCCATCACCTCTTGGGGCAACTGATTTGGTAGCTTGTAAGCTGGAGTTCCTTCTTCAGGGGAAAAGGTGAAGACGCCAACATGATCGAATTCATGCCGTTGAACGAACTCTAGTAGATGCTCAAAATGTTCTCTTGTTTCTCCTGGGAAACCAACAATAAATGTTGTCCGCAGTACGGCTGTTGGTAGCGCCGTTTTGATGCGATCTATAATCCCATCATTTACCTGCCCTTGCCAAGGACGGTTCATGGCGCGGAGAATCTCTGGATGAGAATGTTGCAAGGGCAAATCCAGATAAGGCAAGACGTTTGGTGTTTCTTGAATCGCCGCGATCACATCTGGGGTCAGTCCCGTGGGATAAGCATAGTGCATTCTGATCCACGGTATATCTACTTTCCCCAAAGCGCGAAGTAGTTCGGCTAATTTTGGCTTCCCGTAGATATCCAAACCGTAATTAGTGGTGATTTGGGAAATTAAAATAATTTCCTTTACCCCTTGACTAACTAACTGCTCGGCTTCGGCGACTATAGATTCAATAGTACGCGATCGCTGGTTCCCTCGAAGATGAGGAATTATACAAAATGCACAACGATAATCACAACCTTCGGCAATGCGGAGGTAAGCTACGCCCTCCGTTGTAGTGCGATAGCGCGGTGTAGTTTCATCGGCAATGTAGGTTGGCTCAATACTAACCTGTTTGACCCTCTCGCCAAGTTCAACACGCTCAATTACATTAACAATTTTGTGATAATCGCCTGTACCCACCACAGCTACTGCTTCGGGCAATTCCTCCAAAAGTTGCTCTTGGAAGTGTTGCGCCATACAGCCAGTGATTACGATCTTTTTATTTGCCTCTGCCAGTTCTACCAAAGTTCTGACAGATTCTTGCCGGGCTGCTTCAATAAAACTACAAGTATTAACAATAACGTAATCTGCTAACTCTTCATTTGTATCTACACCGTAGCCTGCTTCTACGAGCATTCCCAGCATGTGTTCTGTATCAATTCGATTTTTCTCGCAGCCCAGGTGAGAAATGGCAATTGTTGGCTTGTCACCCATATTTTGAAAATATCTTCATTTTTTTTCTTGTTGTCAAACATTCCGGCGCTAACTTCGCTTTTTTGCTATCAGCATCCTCATGGAAACACTACAGTGGCAAATTCCCACTGTTAGTAACTGGACGTGGACTCATAACCCTATCAATAAATAAAAATAGAGGTCATGTTATGATATTCCTATCAATCTGTTCCCCAGGGTAAATTGAAGTGTCTTTGGGTACATTTGACACTTGTAATCTTTTTTAACAATTTGCCTATTGGTATTTTACATTACCATAGCGTGTGCGTTGTTAATCTACCCATCGGGAAGCCGCCCAAAGGGCTTGTTGTTGAGAAGTCGCTACCCTCCGGGAAATCGACGAAAGCGACTACGCTTGATAAAGCAGTAATGCTAGCCTGGCGATTGGCAAGTGCTGCGACTGGGCGCGGACAAGATGCCTAAACCACGGAAAGCTGCCTTGCGTCTAGTGAGTGGCAAACTCCTCTTGTAGCCAAGTTTTATCTTAACATATCTTATGGGAGGTTTCACGCCAATTTCCATCTAAGGAAGGAGGCAATAAACCGACTATCATAAAACACATTTGACTAGTTAATGAAAAGTCAAGAGTCAAGGGTCATATAATCAATAGTCAAAAAATTTTAGACTCTGGACTCCGCGAGGCGGATTAAAGACGTGGACTTATATCAATTATTTAAAACTCGCTCACCGATTATTGGCGTGGTTCACCTGCTACCACTGCCTACCTCACCCCGTTGGGGAGGTAGTCTAAAAGCGGTGATTGACCGAGCCGAGCAAGAAGCCGCAGCCCTAGCAAGCGGAGGGGTTGACGGTCTGATTGTGGAGAATTTTTTCGACGCGCCCTTTACCAAAAACCAAGTGGATCCAGTGGTTGTGAGTGCCATGACCATCGTGGTGCAAAGGATACAAAACTTGGTGACTTTGCCTGTAGGGTTAAATGTTTTGCGAAATGACGGTAAAAGTGCAATGGCGATCGCTAGCTGTGTGCAGGCGCAATTCATCCGCGTCAATGTCCTCACAGGGGTAATGGCGACCGATCAGGGATTAATTGAAGGAGAAGCCCATCAACTACTCCGCTATCGACGGGAGTTAGGCAGCGATGTTAAAATCCTGGCCGATGTGTTGGTAAAGCACGCCCGTCCTTTGAGTTCTCCAAATCTCACAGTGGCTGTGAAAGACACCATTGAAAGGGGTTTAGCAGACGGAGTGATTTTATCTGGTTGGGCTACCGGTAGCCCACCTAACTTAGAAGATTTGGAACTAGCTTGTGATGCAGCAGCTGGCACGCCAGTATTCATCGGTAGCGGGGCGAGTTGGGAAAATATTGATACATTGATGCAGGCAGCAGATGGTGTAATAGTTTCCAGTTCTCTGAAACGTCACGGACGCATAGAGCAACCAATTGACCCAATTCGCGTCAGTCAATTTGTCGAAGCTGCCCGTCGCAGTTGGAATTCCAAAAGTGAAAGCAAATCAGTAGAGCAAGTGAAGTTACATTCTTAAAAAGTAGGGAGTGGGGAAGAGGCAAGGGAGCAGGGAGCAGGGGGCAGGGGAAGAACTATTGATTTATTGATCCATGCCCAATTCCCAATTCCCAATTCCCAATTCCCAATACTTCGGCTTCGCTCAGTACAAGTTCCCAATTCCCAATTCCCAATAGCAGTTTATGATTCGCCGTCGTTCTACTCCTTGGATTCATAAATGGTCACGTCCATTAATTGCCGCGATCGCTGGATGCGGTGCTTTAATCACAGGTTATCTCACCATAGAAAAGTTAACAGGGGGCAGTGCAGCTTGTGTAGCACAAGCTGGTGCTAAGGGCTGTAACGATGTGCTTTCTAGTCCTTGGGCAACAGTTTTTGGTCAGCCGTTAGCTTTGTTTGGATTTTTGGCATATATCAGTATGGTGATATTGGCTTTGGCTCCCTTGGTATTTAAATCAGGGGAAAACAATAGCCGCAAACAATTAGAAAATTGGACATGGTGGTTGCTGTTGGTGGGTGCGATCGCCATGTCGGTTTTTAGCGGCTACTTAATGTATGTGCTGGCATCTCAAATCCAAGCTGCTTGTCTTTACTGTATTGGTTCAGCTTTATTCTCCCTCAGTCTTTTGGTACTGACGATTATCGGTCGGACTTGGGAGGATATTGGACAAATATTATTTACCGCTCTGATTGTCGGGATGGTAACGCTGATTGGAACTTTAGGTGTCTATGCTGGCGTGAATCAATCAAATGTTACGCCTGAAACTCCTGGACAACCTGCAAAAATTACCTTTACTCCCAAAACAAACCCTAACCCAGCGTTCGGTTGGGAAATCACCACTACTTCTGGTGAGGCAGAAATAGCCTTAGCACGTCATCTTGCAAAGGTAGGCGCGAAGCAATACAGTGCTTACTGGTGTCCTCACTGCCATGAACAAAAGCTACTTTTTGGTAAAGAAGCCGATGAAATAGTCAAGAGTGATATTAAGGTAGAGTGCGCTCCCGATGGGCTAAAAGCTCAACCAGAACTGTGTAAAGCTGCAAAAATTGAAGGCTTTCCCACTTGGATTATCAATGGTACAAGCTATAGTGGAGTCCAAAACCTAGAGGAACTAGCAAGAGTTTCTGGTTACACAGGGCCTCGCAACTTCAAGTATTTGAGGTAATTACCTTCAGAAACTCTCACCTAGCTGCGATTTAGAGGCAATCCATGAATTGCCTCTACTGGAATAAAGCCCAACCTCACACAGAATTGCTATCAGGACTCAGTACAGTCAACTGGATGAATACAGCAAAGTCTGTTTCCAGTTGGCTTTTTTGTTTTTGGTAATAGATAATAGGTTTTGTCTAATACCCAATAACCAATTTTCCTGCGGCTTTTATCCGCAAGCACCTAAAGCTGAAGGAATTTAATCAAGATTGATACTTAATTTGTGCTGATAGCCAAAAAAGTCCTAGTTGCCGTTTGGTAAGATAATTGACCTCAATATATGCTAGTACATCACAAATATCAGGATGTCTTGAAGAATCTTTCAGAATTGAAAAAACTCTTAGAAACTCTATTTAGCTCTCCCTTGAGCTATGTTAGTCCGAGTAGTTAATAGCTACAGGAAATAGAGAATATTTCTCCCCACTAGGTAATGGGAATGAATCAGCAGCTAGACAAGCGTTTTGTAAAGCTAATCTTTAGACTAAAACAATCGCTTAGTCGAGGACATAGAGAATTGATGACTGCCGCTAGTGTTGCAGTCTGCGTCCTAGTTTTGCACTCCATTGGATTATTGCAATCTTTGGAGTTGGCAGCTTTGGATCAATTTTTTCGCCTACGTCCAGAAGAACCGCCTGAAGAGCGTATTACAATCGTAGTGATTGATGAAGCCTATTTAGACGAAGTAGGTGCGTGGCCGATTCCAGATAGGAAGATTGCCCAGCTGTTGCAAAAATTAAATGTCTACAAACCCCGCGCTATTGGCTTAGATATCTACAGAAATTTGCCAGTAGCGCCTGGTAATCAAGAGCTACGTAACGTTTATAAGTTAACACCCAATTTAGTTGGGATTGAACTGCTAGCAAATGACAAAAACGTTCAGGTTCCGCCTCCAGTAGGATTAAATCAGGAGCAAGTGGGCTTTAACAACGTACTGTATGATCCTGATGGTAAAGTCCGACGCAGCTTGTTATACTGGCACATTAACAATAAGGCGCACGAAAGTTTTGCGCTGAAGTTGGCTTTATTGTATTTAAAGCCAAAGGGAATTACTCCCACCAAAGCAAAAAGCAACCCTAAGTATTTGCAATTGGGTAAGGCAGTATTTACTCGTTTTGAGGCTAATGATGGTGCTTATGTGCGAGCTGATGCCAAAGGCTACCAAATTTTGACCAACTTTCCCAAACCCAAATGTCAAAGTTTATCTGGAGAATTTTGTAGTTTTCGTCAGGTATCGATGAAAGATGTACTGGCAGATAAAGTTCAGGAAAACTTAATTAAAGATCGGATTATACTCATTGGCTCCACTGCACCCAGCCTCCAGGACTTTGTATTCATTCCCTACTCCAGCAGAATGGGTACGGCAAAGCCTGTAGCTGGTATTCAACTGCAAGCTTACTTTATTAGTGAGTTAATCTCAGCCGCTCTGCAAGGACGACCATTATTGAAAGTCTGGACTGACTTAGTGGAAGACTTGTGGATTTTTATGTGGTCTTATTTGGGAGCCGTCACGACATGGCGAATACGACACGCAACTAGAAGCTTTTTCAGTATCATAGTTTCTTGTTTTGTGTTGACTCTAAGTGCGTATTTTGCTTTCTTGTATGGTTGGTGGATACCGCTCATTCCCTCGCTGTTTAGCTTTGGCAGTTCAGCTATTTGGATGACTAGTCATATTGCCCACATGCAGGAAGAGTGGAAACGTTCTAAAGAATTTTTGCATCACGTAATCAATACGATTCCCGATCCAATTTTTGTGAAAAATGAACAACACCAGTGGATTGTTTTAAATGAGGCGTATTGTCGATTTATCGGTTATCCGAATAAGTTGTTAATTGAAAAGTCAGACTATGACTTTTTCCCTAAACATGAAGCTGATGTGTTTCGGCAACAAGATGACCTCGTGTTTCGGACTCAAAAACCCCAAGAACATGAAGAAGAATTTACAAATGCCGATGGACAGACTCATCAAATTGCCACTAAGCGATCGCTCCACAAAGACGCAGCTGGCAATTTCTTTTTAGTTGGAGTCATCCGAGATATTACTCAGCGCAAGCTAATGGAGGAGCAGCTGAAGCGGACTGCTGCTGAACTATTCCGCTCTAATAATGAATTAAAGCTCAAAGAAGACCACTTGCGTTATTTAGCGTATCACGACCCCCTCACCGGTTTATCCAATCGCAAATTTTTTGCTGAACAGCTTTATGAGTCGTTACATTGGGCACAACACAATAACCTGTTGCTGGGACTCCTATTTATTGATTTAGATGGCTTTAAGCAAGTCAATGATACTCTAGGGCACGAGACGGGCGATCGCTTACTAATGACTATCGCTGGAAGACTCAGCAACTCTTTACGCGCTAGTGATACAGTTTCTCGTTTGGGCGGCGATGAATTTACTATAATTTTACGGGCAATTCCTAATGTCAAAATAGCTGCTAAGATTGCCGAAAAAATCTTAAGCAGTATTACCAAGCCTATTGTTTTGGACGGCTATGCAATCCGAATCTCTGCCAGTATTGGTATTAGTGTCTATCCATACAATAGTCAAGACAGTGAAACTTTGATGAAACAAGCAGATGCAGCAATGTATCGTGCCAAACGACTGGGTAAAAATCGCTACGAGTTTGCTTAATTGGTCAATAATCAAGCTTTCAGATTTTTCTCAATTTAGTAAAAATTTTTACGCTCAAATTAGGAATGTGAACTTTCAAGATGTACGTTGCACATTTTGAAAAAGCAGTTCGTGTATGGCTAGAAGTAGTTTTTTAGACAAGATGGAGACTTCCAAATAAAAATATCCCAAAGCTTTAAGGGCAAGGGGAGGGAAAATCTTAGTGCAGTTCAAAAATTGAATAATTTATTTTTTGGAGTTCCCTAAGCAAGGAAATTAGTCACCAGAAATAATTTCCCTAAATATTGTTTGTTATTTTTATTACCTTAAAAGTCTATTTGTACTGTACGTAGTTATTACGTAACTTAATAGTCCCATAGTTTTTGAAATCCTTACAATATAACAATTACGTTGTTTTATCTTCATATATCTTTATTTTTATTACAACATAACTATACGATATGATAAGTATTATTTCATAATTTATAAACTCGGAAGTAAAAAACATAGTGTTTATACTTAGGAATATTAAGATATTATTAATAAATGGTAAACTAGGCAGAATGCTTATAGTAATTTATCAACATATCTAACTTTAGACTGATGTAAAAACGGCTCATTAAGAATGATGCTTAAGTATAGAAACTATTTAATACCAGCAGATTGACTAAAGCTAATGTACAAACAAATACCAAAATTACTTGTAGAGCATTAGCAATAATTTAATAAAGTTAAAATATTTGTTTTTTAAACAACAGTAAAAATACTTGAGTCAATAGAAATACGTTTTAAATAAAAAACTAGTAAATTTACTGAAACCGATGAAAACTAACTCCCGAATCACAAAGTTGATAATATTCTGTATAGGTGCTTACATATTAATACCGAAAATTGGCATTTGCACAGGTATATTGAGTACTGCAAGTGCTAATACTGTTGGTGCTGCTAGCAGCAATACTTTAATCGTCCGCAAAGTCGATTCTGAAAATTTAACAGACACATATATCCCACCAAATTATGGTGGCCCTGACAGTCAGCATGGTAGTGGTACTCGCTGATGGCAATTTTGGATTGTGAGAAAGTAGTGCGATAAAGTAGCTCATGCCTTAGCCACCACATCTTTTACTTGGAGATATTCCCATTGCCATTGGGAGAATACCAGAATGGCTCAGGTTGAAGTCGATAGCGTTAGCTAGTCTTCTTGCATCGGGAAATGCCAAGGTAGTTTATTCAAGATAGTAGTGGAGATTTCCACCAATGATGTGTTTGTACAAGTGTGTGAACTTGCCAATTTAGGTTTGGTTGAGGATAGTCTAAACGGTAGTGTCCACCCCGGCTTTCGGTTCTAAAAGCAGCACTTTTGAGAATTAAATCAGCTACATCTAATAAATTGCGGGTTTCTGCCCAAAGTCGCAATTGCCGTTCAACATCTGGTAAGTCAAAATCAGCTGGTTCTTTTGGGCGTAAAGCAAGCAAAAATTGACTTAAGGGCAAGGTAGCGAAATCTTGTTGCCAAGATTCGATAGTAGCGATCGCAGTTTCCAACTTTGATTGCTCCCGACAAATACCAGCATTTTCCCACACTAGGCGCGGTAGCTTCTCTCTGAGTGCTTCTAGCTGTGCTTGCTGGATGTGCCACTCACTAGCATCAACACTAAATTTCCGTGATGGCAGCACAGATGTTTCTAACGGCAACCCAATATTTTCCAACTCAATTTGACTCATCTGGGCCCCAAAGACAATACATTCCAGCAGGGAATTACTGGCAAGGCGATTTGCCCCATGCACTCCAGTACTAGCGGTTTCACCCACCGCGTACAAACCGGAAATATTTGTGCGATTCATTAGATCCGCAACAATCCCACCCATCCAGTAATGGGCAGCAGGCGCTACAGGAATTGGTTCATGGAAAACATCAACTCCCCAATGCTGACAAACTTTAATGATGTTAGGAAAGCGGTGACGAATTTTGTCGGCAGGGATGGGGCGCATATCTAACCAGACGTGGGCAGTCGCTAAATCAACGGCGGTACGTTGCAAATGGCTAAAAATTGCTCTACTGACCACATCTCGGGGTGCGAGTTCACCCGCAGGATGGTAGTCGAAGGCAAAACGCCGTCCTTCGTTATCGACAAGGTGCGCCCCTTCACCACGTACAGCTTCACTAATCAGAAAGCGATCAGCACCAGGTTTAGTTAGGGCTGTGGGGTGAAATTGCATAAATTCCAAATCGCGGAGGATAGCCCCAGCCCGATATGCGATCGCTACCCCATCACCAGTACTTACAGCCGGGTTAGTGGTTTGGGCAAATACCTGACCGCCGCCCCCAGTTGCCAATATCACAGCACCAGCTTTAATCCATCTGATTTTACCTTGATAAAACAAGCTTATTCCCTGACAGCGATTGCTTTCGGGTTCAATCCACAAACTCAAAGCTAAAGCTTGCTGAATAACTTGAATATTCGGGCGACGTAATACTTGGGCGGTGAGAGTGGTTGTAACTTCTCTGCCTGTAGTGTCCGCAGCGTGGAGAACGCGGTTGCGAGAATGGGCAGCTTCTAAAGTTAAAGCCAAGGCTTGACCATGACGGTCAAAAGCAACCCCCAAGTTAACTAGGGATTGAATGCAGCTAGGGGCAAGCTGGGCGAGAAATTCTACAGCGTTGCGATCGCACAAACCTGCACCTGCCCGGATCGTATCTTCAATGTGTAGCGTAGGAGAATCTTCCGGGGAAACGGCTGCGGCAATACCACCTTGGGCCCAATCACTAGCGGACAAAGCAACAGTTTCTTTGGTAATCAAGCCGACTCGTAAGGATTCTGGTAGACACAGCGCTGTGTATAGTCCAGCAGCACCAGCGCCGACTACTAAGACATCAAATTGGCTAGGAATATCTATCTGAGGCAAGGTAATGGGGAGGGGAGGGGAGGGGGCAGGGGGCAGGGGGCAGGGGGCAGGGGGAGCCAAGGAAAAATTTTACTTTGTCAGCTTGTCTCCCTTGTCCTCCTTGTCCCACCTCATCTTTAATAGAGTAATCCCACTCCCTAGAATCAGGAGTGGGCTGCTATTTGCTACATTAACTGCAACTTATCTGTAGATACCGTTGTTAAAGCGATCGTCTCCTTCATTGAAGGCAGGCTCTAGTTCTGTCACGGTAAAGTTATCCAAGTTGGCTTGCAGGGTTGATTTTTGGCGATCGCTCAATCCTGGAAGATCCAATACATCCTCTACATTTTTGTAGGGAGCATTTATGATGATTTTCTTAGCCAAAGTGGGATAAAGCCCTGGAAATTGTTGAAAAGCTCGGACGTTGGTATTATTCAAATCAATTTTTTTACCAAATTCCGTTCCTAGCTTCTTATCTGCCCGATTCTGCCGCTCAATTGCCAGAATTGGGACTTGAGGAACAAAACTGTTGAAACTAGCAGCTTGGGCTATCTGAGTTGTTCCCAACCATCCCCAGCAACCAAGTAACAAACTAAACACTGTTAATAAACGCGCCAATCCTTTCACGATTTTCTACCTCTTTCCATCAAACAGAAATAAAAGTTTTAAGCTAACAGCCGTAATTGGTCATTAGTCATTGGTCATTGGTCATTCGTTAGAGGACACAGGACAAAGGACAAACAACAAAACCTGATAGCTTAATTAACACAGCAGTCATCAGAAACTAATATACAGCGTATTAATATCCACAATATTTACTGTTACTGGGTTTGACTGTAGTTTTGACAAAAATTTTTATCGAATCAGGGTGTCTACATAGCTGTAATAGCCTTCTATCAATGATTTCGATCGGATTCCCAAGGAGAAGAAATCTTTTCGGGGTGGCTGATTTTACATTCCAAGCAGACACGAAACCGTCTGATTTCTAATACCGAGAACCCTAGAAGAAAATTTGAGCGATGGACTATTATGTAATATTTCTTAACTAATTATTTATCTACGGCATCATTTTTGATGTGCCGTAGACTGGGCAAGAAAAAGTTTCGGTAAGAGAAGCGTCTTGCCGCGTACCTCTTCACGCTGCGATCGCAGCTAACAAAAATAAGCTGTCTACCAAAATGGTGCTTAAAACTGCGCCACTAAAGGCGTACCAGTGTCTTTGCTTTCTACCTAAAGCTAAAATTCCGACTGTTAATAGCACTAAGGCGAGAACTATTGCCCAACTTTGCCCCCAAGGTGTTTGTACTTGCATCAGGGCATTTTGTAAGATTTGTGGTACTACATCTGCGTCTACTCTCATAATTTGCCTCCAAGAAGGCATCAAGTCTGCTAGATAAAAATATACGTCTGTTAAAACTGTACCGAATAAAGATCCTAAATAAAACCAGCTACCAACCTTGCCCCAACTCTTCGCTAGACACCAGCAAGCAAGCGGTAAGCCTATAGATTCTACTGGTAGATGCCACACAGGTTCCCAACGTAACCAGCCCCAGTAAATCGCCCCTGCTAACCAACTCCAGCTAAATCCTAAGAGCAAATCGCCCCAGACATAAGTTGCAGGACGTGACATTAAGGTAAAACTTAGCCATACCCAAAATGCTGTCAGCGCTAAACTGAGAGCTGGTAGCGATCGCACTATTGGCGCTTCTATAAATACTGGCACTGTTACCAAAAACACCGCCGCCGCAAACACTAACCAAGTTTGTTGGGTAGAAATTAAGGGAAGAGAGGGAGAAAAGGAAAGTGTAGATTCCAATTGCCTGATACCGTTCTGCCCAGTATCAGCTAAATCCAACTCGGTATCAATAGAAGGGGTAGAAGCAGTGTAGGAGGACAGTGTATTATTAATCAAAGTTTTTAATATTTGTTACTAAACTTTATTTTATTTAAGATATCACATTTTAAAATCCCCCCCTGGGGCATTGCAATTATACTGAAATTTCATGCAATGCGCGTGCAAACCAGGCAAAACATTCTGCGCCAGGCTAATCCATTCAAGTTGCACTATGTATAAACCGATTTTGTAGTTTCTTGTACGCAAAGCACTACAAAAATAAAGGGTAAAATTTAACAGTTAAAAAGTTGACAGTATCAATCCGCTAAATATTAAAGTTTGATAAACTGCTAAAATTTCGTTGACTTATTCAAGTGGGTGTAAGAACATGGTCAGCGTCTTAGATGATGTTATTGAGCGGTAAAATCGGACTTTCTATAAGATTAGGTGCAGTTAAAAGTATATAAAGCAACATCATCATCTAGACAATGTTCATAATTATGTCTAGAACAGAAAAAAGGTATTGATTTTTATGGAGTTTATTCAAGCTTTTATTTTGGGTATTGTTCAAGGTATTACAGAGTTTTTACCAATTAGTAGCACTGCACATCTTCTGATTTTTACCAAAGTATTTGGTTGGAAAGAGTTAGGTTCTAAAGATTTTGTCGATGCCATTCAATTCGGCAGTGTTATCGCAATTGTAGGGTATTTTTGGTCACTGATTTCTAGTATTGTCAAAGGTGGAATCGAAGCACTAAAAGATAAAGATTGGCAACGTGAGGAGTGGAAAATTCTTGTGGGTATTGTAGTCGGAACAATACCCGCTTTAGCTTTTGGCTTTCTTTTGAAAGATATTCTACCAGAGAGCGCATTAATTATTGCCATCATGTCAATTATAATGGCGCTTTTACTAGGTTTGGCAGAAAAAATTGGCACTCGCAAGCGAGATTTTAATTCATTGCAGATTCGGGATGGGATTTTAGTTGGCTTGGGACAAACACTTGCTTTAATTCCGGGTGTATCTCGTTCTGGCTCGACGTTGACAACTGCTTTATTTTTAGGATTAGAACGCGATACAGCAGCGAAATTCTCATTTTTGTTAGGCTTCCCAACTCTTACCATTGCGACGCTGTATAAAAGTTTGAAAATCTTCAAATCATTTCAAGCCCACGAGTTGCCAGATAACATTGTGGGACTGTTGATTGTAGGGATTATTTCAACCTTTATTTTTTCCTACCTATCAATTGCATTTTTAATCAAGTACTTAGCAACTAAAAACACTTTGGTTTTTGTTTGGTATAGATTAGCATTCGGTAGCGCTATTTTAGCTGCGATCGCAGCAGGCTGGAAAGGATAATTAAATAATAGTCATTAGTCATTTGTTTAAAGCAAATGGCTAATTCTCAATTCCCAATTCCCAATTCCCATGAATATTAATCCTGCCCGAATTACCAAAGTTCTTCCAGACTCAATAGCCGCAGAGATTGGCTTTGAGGCTGGTGATGCGATCGTTGCAATCAATGGTACACGTCCCCGTGATTTAATTGATTATCAATTTCTGTGTGCAGATGAAGTTTTAGAACTAGAAGTTTTAGACGCTGCTGGCAAAACTCATAGCCTAGAAATTGAAAAAGATTACGATCAAGACTTAGGGCTAGAATTTGAAACTGCCCTATTTGATGGCTTAATTCAGTGTAATAATCGCTGTCCATTTTGCTTTATCGATCAACAGCCGCCAGGTAAGCGCACCAGTTTGTATTTGAAAGACGACGATTATCGGTTGAGCTTTTTATACGGTTCTTATCTTACCCTGACCAATTTGCCAGAAAGAGAATGGCAGCGAATTGAGCAAATGCGTTTGTCTCCGTTGTATGTTTCTGTTCATGCGACAGAAGCTGATGTGAGAATTAGACTGCTAAAAAATCAGCGTGCTGGGCAAATTTTACAACAACTAAAGTGGTTTCAAAAAAGGCGACTCCAAATTCATGCTCAAGTTGTTGTTTGTCCTGGTATCAATGATGGCAAACATCTAGAACAAACTCTCAAAGATTTAACTTCTTTTCATACTGGTGAAGTCCCGACGGTGGCATCAGTGGCAGTTGTGCCAGTTGGATTGACACGGTTTCGCCCTCCAGAAGACGAACTCATACCTGTAACTGAAGAAAAAGCCCAAGAAGTGATTTCCCAAGTACAAACGCTTTCCCGGCAATTTCGCCAACAATTTGGTTCTAGCGTTGTTTGGTTAGCTGATGAGTGGTTTTTGATTGCAGGTGAGGAATTACCCAGCGAGTCCGAATATGAAGAATATCCTCAAATTGATAACGGAGTTGGCTCAATTCAACTATTTATCAAGCAATTTGCCACCATTGCAGCAGAATTACTTCCGCCAAAAGTATATCCTCAAAGAAAATTGACCTGGGTAGTGGGCAACGCTGTAGAAAAAGCATTTCAACCTATTTTGAAACGCTTAAATTCTGTTGAGGGTTTAGAGGTCAATATGCGTGCTTTATGTAGTGATTATTGGGGACAAACTATCAGTGTAACCGGATTACTAACTGGTCATGATTTACTTTTAAATTTAGAAGGTCAAGATTTAGGTGATGGGATTTTGCTCCCTAATGTCATGTTAAAAAATGGGGAATTAGTATTTTTAGATGATATGAGTATTGAAGAATTAGCTTGCAAATTGGATACAAAAATCCTACCAATATCAGGAGTTGAAGATTTAATCAATACCTGTATTGTTTAAGTTGTTTTGCTAACCTTCTAGTCTAGACAATTTAACTCTGTTCTGCAAGACCTTCTTGTTTACTACTTTGGAGAACACATTTTCTGGCTAGTTTTTTGATGCCTTCTAGTGTAGAATGAAAACTAATAGGTAAATGTAGCAATAGCGTGCAAAAACTAAGCTAATCAGCTAACCAACGCTAGCTATCTGGTTATTGCTGCTGGTATATACGGCAGTTTAAGGTTAGCAACACAAAAAGAGCTTTAGTAAAAGCCTACTCAAGAACAGGGTAAGTATATCTTATTGCCTTTTCAACCATCCACCTGAATAGAATTCAGGGGATGAAGACCACAAACTGCACGTGTTTGTATGGTCAATTTTTGGATAGATAGCTTTCGTGGTTAGTCATATTTAGGCTATCCCCTAAATACGAAGTTTCATCGATTCAGCGACCCGATTAAATTTACCTAGTCCAAGCCTTTGGGCTAAAACTTTTTTGCATCCAGATATTTGGATGTAGTATCAAAAGTTTACAAATTCTAATTTGTAAGCTTATTGCTCACTATTACGTTTAATTAAATGTCATGACTGATCTTAACTTTATCAGCACTATCTGCATCTTAGCAGTAGCATATCTAACTAGCGTCTATTTTTGGATAGCTTTTTCTCAAAATTCAAATGAGTCAGACAACTACTAAAACATCCACTCTAAAGAAGATTTTAGTAGTTGGCACAATTTAAATGATAAGTTTGATCTTTGATAGCATTGACTACTATATCATTTTGGAAACTAATCTGTCAATAAATGGAGGGATATTGAGGATACTTGTATAGTGAGTACAGGATTGTACTCCTACTCTTAAAACTTGCGTAGCATGTCTGTCAGAAAAAGCTGAGTTTCCAGCTTCAAAAGCCAGTGCGTTGCTCATGTTAACAATGTAAGTTGTTAAAAAGATTGCATATAGCACTTACGCATTGACAAGAAATACCAAATATGGATAAAGGTTAAAAACCATATCTTTCGTAAGGGCACAGCATTGCTCATACGTGTCAACTTAAACAAAAACCCTTTAAAACCTCGTTTCCAGCCTCTTGCTGGAAATGCAACTCAAAAGTGGCTCTGCCGCCAGCAAGGGAGGCGGAGCCTCTAAGACGGCATTCCCAGTCTCCGACTGGGAATGAGACAAGCGAGGTAATCTATCAAAGCCTTGTCTGGAGTGGTTTTCACGTTAAGTTTACACCAATGAGCATTGCTGTGCCCCTACAGCATTGTCTATTTACGTAGTTTACCGCCGTAGGCATCGCAGGATAATTAAGAAAAGCCTGAAATAACCTATTTTAGGTAATTTATATCACGATGCATTTGTACAGTGCGTAAGTCCTAGCATATTTAATTGTGTAGGATTAAAAGTAGATTTACCAATTTGGGATGTTCCTGGTAGCAATTTGTACATTATTTTTAGAAATGGTTGTTTTTTTATCAGAAGTTTTTACAAACAGAGAAATACAAATTGGCTTACTAGGGCTGGGAGTCGGATTTTTTATTTTCATACTTGGTCGTTTCATGGTTTCATTAACAAACTTACTCTGGAAACGTTTTAGTTTTCTCCAAATTACTGATATTTACCAAAAGTTAATTAAGCCAAATGAAGACTTATTAATTGTCGTAGCTGTAATCAGTATTTTTGAGTTTATTACATCCTTTTTACCTAGAAATCAATGGACAAATTCATTAGAAATTATCGTGAGTTTAACTCTGGCGATCGCAGTCAGTTGGTTAGCTACTAAATTATTTCAAAAGTTTTTTGATTTCTATTTATTAAATGCTGCTTTCAAAACTGGGCAAAAAATTAGTAGTGAGCTACTTATTCTTTTAAAATGGGTTGCTAACCTCGTCATTATCTTTTTAGCAATTCTTACCTATGCTCAAACACATCAAATTAACCTTTTAGGATTGCTAGCTAGTTTAGGGATCGGTGGTTTAGCAGTAGCCTTTGCTGCTCAAAAAACTCTGGAACAAGTTCTAGGTGGTATTGTTCTTTATCTTGATCGCCCCTTCGTGATTGATGATTATATTGGTCTTCCCGATGGGACTTTTGGACGAGTTGAATCTATAGGATTAAGATCCACCCGAATTAGAACATCTGGTAAGGGAACTGTGATGATAGTGCCTAACAGTTCTCTGACTCAAGTTAATATTGAAAATTTCACTGCTGGGAAGAAAGTCATGTCTATTCTTTATTTGACCTTCTACCGAGCACTAAGTAGTGAAGATAGAGCCTTAATTCGCCAAGTTATTCTAGATAGTACGAATGGTATTTTTGGGATTGATTCGCAAAATACAGGAGTTACTTTTAAAAGTATCAGTAATTCCCTAGAACCAGATAAAACTCAAGCACAAGTTACTTTCTTTATCTTAGGTTCTGGAGATGTTTCGATGGAATTACGCCGCCAACTGCTAAATATGGCAACTGAAAGCATGACTCAGTGTTTAAAAGAATATGGTATTGCTTTTGACATAGAAGAACCAACGATTTATGTTGATTCACCAATTACAATTTAGATAGAATGACGAATATTTCACGTATTATTATAGATTTTTTCCAACGTGATAGCACAATATCAGCCTTATCTAGATTTGGAGTCTTTCTAGTTTTTATTTTGCTGTCTTTGCTAGTAGGGCAATATACTCCTACATTCTTACGAATTATTATTCGTCGTTTTGCACCGCAGCAAGTTGCCAGTATTTATAATAATTTGATTGATCCAATTAGAAACTTATTTAGAATCACAGGTAGCTTAATTCTGATTTCATTATCTTTAGCATGGATTGTGGAATATGAATCCATCTATAGATTTCTTTCTCCTATTGTTGATTTAGCTGTCATTGTCAGTATTTCTTGGCTATGCTCTCGTTTATTTCGACAGTTTATTCGAGTGTATGGAATTGAAATATTACGTAAATTTGGTCGAGAGGTAGATGAAGTACTTTTAGTATTTGAAACAATTGCAAATGTAATTATCGGATTTATTGCTGTTCTGGCTTTTGCCCAAAGTCAACAGTTTAATTTAATTGGGTTAATAACTGGATTAGGAATTGGTGGATTAGCTGTAGCTTTTGCGGCTCAAAAAACTCTAGAGCAGTTGTTGGGAACAATTGTGTTGTATTTAGATCGTCCCTTTGTCCCTGGAGAATATATTCGTTTACAAAAATCCCAACAAATCCCTGAAGGTTTATTTGGGCGAGTTGAGTCAATTGGTATCCGCTCAACCAAAATTCGCGCTGCTGCTAAAAGTACATTGTTTATTATCCCCAATTCAATATTAGCAAACTTAGAAATTGAAAATATTACTCGAGGTAAGAAAGTTATGGTTCTACTCTACCTCGATTTTTTAGACTTGCTGCAAGACCGAGAACAAGCTCTGGTTCAACAGGTAATTGTCGAGAGTACTAATTCGCTATTTGGTATCGATCCAGGTAGCACTAGTATTACTTTTTTAACCCACAATAATGTAGAAAAAAAGATAACTAGAACAAGAGTGACATTTTTTATTTTGGGTTCTAGCGACAACTCTCTGCAATTACGCAAACGTTTATTAGAATTGGCAAATGAAAAAATTTCTAAAAAACTAGCCACTAATGGAATTAAATTCACGATGCAAGAGCCAACAATTTATTTAGAATCGCCTGTGACAATTTGAGTATCAATCTTGGCATTTTTTGTTAGTTTTGATAGGCTAGATTGATAAAGGTAATTCATTAAGTACTTCTATAGACTTTCTATAGAAGTCTTATTTTGTTTGGTAAAATCCACACTAATAGTAGGTTTACGTAATTAAGGTTATATATCAGTAAACTTACCAAAAATTAAGCCAGATCCCTAGATGATGTACTAATGAATTCTGACTAATAGCTCAATTAATTAATAATGAAACGAGGAGTGACTGGTGAGGCATCAAGAAAAGCAAAAAGATATAAGTTTAAAAATTAAAGAAGCTAGAAAACTATTTATTTTAAGCGGCGAAATTGTAATTTTAAATTTCTTGAGTATTTTGCCAGTAACAGCAGCAACGGAAGAACCTGTATTGAGCGTAGTGTACGGTCAAGAAAATGCGAATCAATGGACAGGGATAACTGAGCGCTTACAGGCAACAGGGATGAAATATTGTGTAATTCCCCTAAATGATGTCAAGAGTAGTGCCGATTGGGGCGATCGCCGGGTATTATTTTTGCCAAACGTCGAGACATTAACGCCAACCCAAGCGATCGCTCTCGAAGAATGGATGAGTAAGGGAGGGCGCTTGATTGCTAGTGGCCCCGTAGGTAGTTTGTCATCGCCAGGAGTGCGGCAGTTATTGCGATCGCTCTTAGGAGGTTATTGGGGATTCAGTCTTAGTGACACAGAACAGATTAAGCCCACAAAAACCAAGATCCCACAATGGGCAAATCAAACTGAACTCTTTGGCAAAGTACGCGGCGGTGTTGTGATTCCTAATGATATGGGCGCTGAATCTCCTGCTGTTTGGAATTCCAAAGATAATCCAGCCGCAGTAGTGACAACTGAGCGTTCCACCTTTTTGGGCTGGCGCTGGGGAACAGATACAGCCTCAGCCGCCGAGTTAGATAATGCTTGGTTAAAAGCTTCTATCAATCATTATTTCACAGCGCTAGCACCATCGAATCGGATGAAAAAAATAGCAGGAGGTTCGCCAAACTGCTCTACAACAGTAGCGGCTGCACCGAGGGGGCAGGGGGCAGGGGAGCAGGGGAGCAGGGAGCAGGGAGCAGGGGGACAGAGGAGTGGTTCATCTCCCTCATCCCCTTTATCTCCTCCTCCTAAAACTGCTACTGCTCCCATACCGAGAGCGCTTCCTATAGTTAAACCACCAAGTTCCCAAGAGGCGATCGATCAGCTGGAACAGTCGGTGCGTCTAGATGTTGCACCTAATTCCAACGAGCCGATTGACAGCAATCAAGCGATCGCCCTCCAGCAAGAGCTAGAAAATCTTATTGGTCGGGTGGAAAGCGCTCATTTAGCGGTGTCAGCCGATGAGTTGAACGAAGGCGTTGGCATATCTGAGAGAAAACAGCATCTGGATACCTACACCCCCCAATCTGTCAAAGAACAGCCAATAGAATTGGCCTCAACTAAATTGGGGGAACTAGCCACAAGCAAAGAACAAGCCTTGGCGCAAGTAAGGGTAATTGCCAACAAATTACCCCAATTGATTGCTCAAAAAAACTACGCTTTGGCTCGTCAGCAGTGGCTGACAGCAAAGACAATTTTGTGGCAGCAGTTCCCTGTCGATCGGAGACTGGCTCAACCAGAAATTCGGGCAGTTTGGTTAGATCGGGGGACGATTGTTCGTGCCGGTAGCAAAGCGGGACTAGCCCAGATTTTTGATCGCCTAGCCCAAACTGGGATTAATACTGTTTTCTTTGAAACTGTTAATGCTGGCTATACCATTTATCCCAGCCAAGTTGCAAAAGAGCAAAACCCATTAATTCGTGGATGGGATCCACTAGAAGATGCCGTGAAATTAGCCCATGAGCGCGACATGGAATTACACGCTTGGGTTTGGACTTTTGCTGCTGGAAATCAACGGCACAATGAGATTATCAACGCTAGTCCAAATTATCCAGGGCCAGTGCTGGCGGCTCATCCCGATTGGGCAAACTACGATAATCTTGGCAACATGATTCCCGTTGGTCAGACTAAGCCCTTCTTTGACCCAGCCAACCCCGAAGTGCGGCAGCACTTACTCAAGCTGTACGAGGAAATCGTTACTCGCTATGACGTGGATGGTTTACAGCTAGACTACATTCGCTACCCCTTTCAAGATCCATCAGCAGGTCGAATTTATGGCTATGGTAAAGCTGCAAGAGCGCAGTTTCAGCAACTTACTGGCATAGATCCAATAAATATTTCCCCCAGTCAACCAGACTTGTGGCAAAAATGGACGGCATTTCGCACCGAAAAAGTTGATAGTTTTGTTGCCCAAATTTCAGAACAATTGCGAAAAAAACGACCGAATTTGATTTTGTCGGTTGCTGTATTTCCTTTGCCAGAACAAGAGCGGATTCAGAAAATTCAACAAAACTGGGAAACTTGGGCAAGGCGGGGAGATGTGGATTTAATTGTTCCCATGACTTATGCTCTGGATACTTCTCGATTTCAACGGCTGGCTCAACCCTGGATCGCTTCTAAACAATTGGGAGCTACATTGTTAGTGCCGGGAATTCGCTTACTTTCTTTACCAACAATCGGGACGTTCGATCAACTCCAGTTGGTAAGGGACTTACCAGTTAGTGGTTACGCACTCTTTGCCGCAGAGAATTTTAACAACGAGCTACAAAAAGTTTTTATTAGCACCCAAGGTAGAGTTCAATCTACAAAAAGTGAACCGATTCCTCACCGCCAACCTTTTCAAACTGCCGCTATCCGTTACACCGCCCTGCAACGAGAATGGAAGTTTGTTTTCCAAAATGATCCACTCCAAAGACCTGCTCAGAAAATATCAGATTTTAACAACCAGGCAGAAGTTTTACGCAGTGCTTTAAATCAGCTTGCTGCTTCTCCTTCTCCTAGTAAGTTACTAGTAGCTAAAGCATCTCTAACTCGATTCCAGTCTCAATTTCGAGTATTGATGAGCCAAGAAATTAAGTCGAATTCCTATCAAGTCAAAGTTTGGGAAAATCGACTTGTAACTATAGAAAGGCTATTGCGTTATGGCGAACGACGGGTGCAGATGCGTCCTTAGTGAAGAGGCAAAGGAGTAGGAAACGAATCAAAATCAGGACTTACGCGAAAAATTGCCTCTACTACGTGTAGTTTTGCGTAAGTCCAAAAAATCTCTAATGCCCTATACTTCATGCCCAACTAACTGTATATAAGCCAATACGCTTGGGTTAAGGATTTTTAGTACTTATTTTTGCTCTGTAGAGACGCGAAATTTCGCGTCTCTACTAAGGATTTAGGGCTTAAGAGTACTCCAAGTAAAAAAATGCTCAATTGTCATTGCGAGCGAAGCGAAGCAATCGCAAGGGCTGGGATTGCTTCGCTTCGCTCGCAATGACGGGTTTTGGATCATTTATTTTTTGGAAAACTCTAACTGAACGGTATTGATATATAGATGCGATTTCTGCAACGGGCTACTCGGTTTCTCATTGAGAGACAATTACCCAAGTAGAAATGGTTACTAGCACACGCTATAGTACTGACAGACACGACAAATCAGCTCGCCTCATTGGAGTTTGTGTGGATAGTACCTCTCGTGTAGCAAAAATATCATTGCATGAGGGTGAAAGCCGATTTCACGCTGTACTTAACGGCACTTTCAAGTTGGTCGGATTGCTGATAAAAGAAGACATCGTGCTAGAGGTGAAGCAAACAGCACTCAACTTTTGCAGGCTACGACCACAATACGTATTTGGGTGTTCATGTTGGGAAATATGGTGGACGCTAATTGTCAGCCAACAACACCTCTGCCTTTTGAATGTCATTCTATCATTAGACCTCTTGCATAAATGCTTAAATTTTCATATTGAGCGGGGCGAAACAGAGTAGTGAGATTCTTGATTTTTTGACTTTTGCAAGAGGTCTATTAAATAATAAAAAATAAAATGAGGTAATTTATGCCCAAAATTTTAATAATAGAAGACGAAGAAGCAGTCCGTGAAAATATTTTAGATTTGCTAGAAGCAGAGGATTTTGAAACTATTGCTGCGGCTAATGGCAGAATCGGTGTACATTTGGCTATTTGCGAAGTTCCTGATTTAATTCTCTGCGATCTAATGATGCCAGAAATTGATGGTTATGGTGTGCTAACAGCGTTACGCCAAGATCCATCAACAGCAACAATTCCCTTCATTTTTCTCACTGCCAAATCTGCCAAAGCTGACTTCCGTCAAGGTATGGATATGGGGGCAGATGACTATATAACTAAGCCATTTACTAGGGCAGAATTATTAAGTGCAATTATCAATCGTTTAGAAAAGTACGCAACTTTAAAAAAATACTTATCTCCTCACAATAAAATTAGCAATTTATCTCCTAAAATGCAGTTATTGGAAATTAGCTTACACCGAGCTATCAAACAACATAAATTTCAAGAATTTGAAGTTTATTATCCTAACAGATGATTATATGCATAAAAATTGGGAATTATCAAACAGAATTCAGGAGTCAGGAGTCAGAATTCAGCAATGTTTTCTGTACGACTTGTGGATGAATAAGCGGGTTTAATACCCCCGCTAAATCTATGATTTAGCGGTCAACTTTCGTAGTGGCGGGTCTGAATCCCCCACTAATTGATTCTGACTCCTGAATTCTGACTTCTGAATTCTTCTTCAATTTCCTAGTCCTTAATTTTCTGATAGTTTTACTAAGTAAGAAAAATCGGACTTTAGACTGGTGACAATTATCAAGCCTGAAGTTTAAGGTAAGAAAATTGTGTCATAGTGTCTACCGCCATGAAAGTCTTTGCGCGTTTATTGCTACCAGTTTTTTTACTGACTTTGGCAGCAGCGTGTAACCAGACTCGCGCTTCCTCAGATAATCCCACACCACAAGAATCTGTACCTTCTGCCCAACTGACACAGAATCCTACACAGCCAAAAAATATTGTCCGCACTGAAGCACTTTCGCCTACGCCCATTCGGATAAATCTGAAGAATTTACCAGCACCGTTCGCAACAGAAAGTGCTTCCAAGCGACCTGAAGTTGTGCCTATTCCGCAAAATCCAGTGCTGCGCGTACCACAAGGTTTTACAGTTAATGTATTTGCCGAAGGTTTAGATTCTCCACGTTGGCTAGCTTTAACTCCCAGTGGTGATGTTCTGGTGACTGAAACCGGGCAAAACCGTATTCGTTTGTTACGTGATAGCAACGGTGACGGCGTAGCCGATGTTCGAGAAACCTTTGCTAGTAAGGACAACGGACTCAATAGACCCTTTGGGATGGCTTTTGCAGATAATTCCTTTTTTCTGGGGAACACAGATGCTGTGGTTCGTTTTCCCTATACCCAAGGCCAAAACAAAATTACGGGTCAAGGGAAAAAAATCGCCGATTTGCCTGCTCAAGGTTATAACAACCATTGGACGCGCAATGTCCTTGTCTCGCCCGATCGCAATAAATTATATGTTTCAGTGGGATCGGGAACCAATGTAGATGAAGAACCCCTACCACGGGCTTCGATACAGGTAATGAATTTGGATGGTTCCCAGCAGCAAACTTTTGCTTCCGGTTTGCGTAACCCTGTTGGTTTAGACTTTCATCCTGTAACTAAGGAACTTTACACCACTGTCAACGAACGCGATGGAATCGGTGATGAGTTGGTTCCAGATTATCTGACACGGGTTAAACAGGGGGCATTTTACGGCTGGCCTTATGCTTATCTGACACCAAACAACCTCGATCCGCGTCAAAAAACGGATGGAAAAAGTAAACGCCCCGAATTAGCAGCCCGTACCCAAACGCCAGATGTGCTATTCCAAGCGCATTCAGCAGCATTGGGTTTGCAGTTTTATGATGGTAAGAAGTTTCCAGAAAAATACCGCAACGGTGCTTTTGCGGCTTTTCGTGGTTCTTGGAACCGCGATCGCGGCACTGGTTATAAAATTGTATTTGTTCCCTTCGATGCTAAGGGGCGATCGCTTGGCTATTACGAAGACTTTCTCACAGGCTTTTTACTAAATCCTTCTGTACCAACCACTTGGGGACGACCTGTAGGTTTGCTGGTGCTGCCAGATGGTAGTCTACTACTAACAGAAGAAGCTAATAATCGGATTTACCGGATTCAGTATACGGGGAAATGAATGATTCCCTAGAGTAAATTTAGAGCAGTTGTGACTGCATCTGTCTACTCAGCTTTATCCCGTTTAGGGTAAATTACAGAAAAATACTAATACTCATCTGGTTGAGAAATTGATTATGACTCCCAATGAAAATAATACTCAGTCAAATATCAACGAATTGCCTCCACATTCAGGCACACGATACTGGGGTGAAGTGGAGGTAATCGAGGAGGGAGATACTTATAGGATTAGCCGTGTTGAAATCAAGCCCAGGCACGGCATTAAACCACAAATTCATTATCACCGCAATGAACATTGGGTTGTAGTTTCCGGTGTAGCCAAGGTAACTTGTGGCGATGCAGAAATATTACTAAATCGCAACGAGTCAACTTATGTTCCCGCAGCAACCCTACATAAAGTAGATAATCCTGGCCATATACCGCTAGTTATTCTGGAAATTCAAAATGGTGAATATTTGGGCGAAGATGATACTGAGCGCCCTTATGACTTAAATTTGGTCAAATCTGGAGATGAAGGTCAGTAGGGACGGAGGTGAGGGAGCAAGAATTTTAGATTTTAGATTTTGGATTAAATTTCAATCTAAAATCCAAAATCTAAAATCCAGAATTGAATTGCCCAAATCAAAACCACCCTTCTTGTTCTAGGGTTTCAATCAGCTGTAAGCCACGTGGATCGCCAACTCCTAACAGTGAAGCTTTCGCATCTTCCCGGACTCCCAAATCTTGATCCTCGGCAAAGGCTTGAATTAGAGCATCGATCGCAGTGGCATAAACTACATTAGAAGGTAGTTCGCGGCACAATTGACCAATTGCCCAAGCACAGTTACTCCGCACTGCCGCCACGGGATCTTTGACTAAGGCTTCAATTAATGGTGGTATTGCCCCGATAACTGCTTCATAACCCACTTCTGCCATCTGTGCTAAGGCGCTAGCAGCCCACAAACGCACTGCGGAAATGTCAGTTCTTAGGGCATCTGCTAGGGGCGGTAAAGAACGGCGATCGCGACAGTTTCCTAAAGCCCAAACAACGCCTTTACGCACGTAGCCATTCCAATCACTGTTTAGTTGAGCAATTAATGGAGCCACTGCTTCGGAACTGGGATTGCGTCCGAGGGCATAAGATGCGCTTACCCGGACTAAGGGACAAATATCATTTAACAGGCGAATCAGATGGGGAGTAGCACGCGCATCTTCCATATCACAAAAAGCACGCGCTGCTAACATTCTTTCCTGGGGCTGGGGATTTTCCAGGAGGGCTAGCATCAATTCAGGATCGGGCTTCGCCACAACTGAATCGTCAGTTAGTGGCTCTATTTTATCTAGGGGGCTTTCTAGTTCCTCCTCGATATCGAGTAGGCTTAGATCGTCTTCGTCATACATAATTTCATTTCAATCCCAAAAAGGGATTAACACATAATCCCCCGTGCCAATAAGTTAAAACTTTATAAGTTGCGTAATTATACACTTTCCTTTCCCCTCGTTGAATTTTATCCAAACGAGAACCGCTACATACTCAAACACTAAAGTATATTATGGCTATTCTTTAGTTTATTTTTCTGCACTCAGGAATTTTACCATCCACAGGGATTGGGTTTGATAACCTAACTGATTGTAAAGATTTAATGCGGGCTTATTTGATTGAAAGACTTGTAATCCAATCTGGCGATCGCCTCTTTGAATAGCCCAATTTTCCACATATTGCATCAAGGCTGTACCAATACCCCGCCGCCGATGTTCTGGTACAACGTAGAGGATAAAGATATGAGCATGGCGATTACCCTGCACTTGATCTATGGCATTACCTACCCAAAGGCAGGCAATGGGGAATTGGGAATTGGGAATTGGGAATTGAGTATAATTATTCTCCTTGTCCCCTTCCCTTGTCCCCTTGTCCCCCTGCTCCCTCTCTTCTTCTACCCACCACAAGGGTGTATCGCTGGAGAAGTATTGCTTAACTGTTTGCTCTAGATGAGAAAAATCCTCATTGGGAAAGAGATCCTGATAAGTTCGGTGCATGAACTTAAGCAGTAGCGATCGCTCCAATAAGGAACCACGGCGAATAATATACCCCGGTAGTAGTTGCTCAGACACTTCTGGCGTTTATTGAGTTAACTAGGTGAGTTTTGTACTGCTGGTGGCAAATTACCAGGAGTGGATTGAGAACTTACCCCTACCTCTTCAATTGGTGCGGGTGCAGCCATATCTGATGGTAAGAAGATGCGGGCGCTGACTGCTACTAGAGCAAAGACAAATACCAAAACTGCAAGCAGTGGGGCGATGTATTGACGAAAAATAGCCATATTTTAATTGCAAAGAGAGCTAGGAACTTTTATGAGAACTTAGCTGAAGATTTATGAAGTATTCTCTATTTTAGCAATTTTCTGTATATGGGAATTGGGAATTGGGAATTGGGGATTGGGGATTGGGAATTGGGGATTGGGCATGGATCAATAAATCAATAGTTCTTCCCCTGCTCCCTGCCCCCTGCCCCCTGCCCCCTGCCCCCTGCCCCCTGCCCCCTGCTCCCTGCTCCCTGCTCCCTGCTCCCTGCCCCCTGCTTCCGCAGCACTATTAGCTACGCTCTAAGTCATCAAGTACTCTTTCGCAATACCAATTCTCCGGCATCCCAGGATAAGTTTCCTTTGCCTGTTCAATCAACCGTTCGACTTCGGCAGTGTCACCAGATAATTTAGCGATTAGCCTGTTTTTGAGATAACTATTAGATACACCCTCGTCTACCTGGTTTGGTATCCCTTGATTTATAGTTGATGGAGTTGATGTCCGGGACTGATCTCTTCGTAACTGCCAAAATAAAACGTAATAAAGTGTCCCAAAAATTAAAATTAGGCTGAGTGTTCCGAAAAAAGTTAGGAGATTAAATGCTAGATATCCCAAAACTAATTGCGAGAGAACATAGCCCAATAATAAACCGGTAAGTAAGAGGATGAATGTACCGACAGCAATAACTACTTGATTCCCCATATATCCTCTTCTTCGTCCTCAAGTCCTGGTCTGGATACTGCCACTGGCTGAGGGTTCCAGGGGGCAAATACTGGTAATAGGAGTAGTCCTGGTACGGCGGCGGCGATGCTAATTAAGAAAAATGTAGGCCAACCCGTACTTTGGGCGATCGCGCCTCCAGGGGCCGCCAGAATATCGCGGCTGACAGCCATTAAACTGGATAACAAAGCATATTGGGTTGCGGAAAACCTCTGGTTACAAAGACTCATCAAAAAGGCAACAAAGGCTGCTGTCCCCAATCCACCACAAAATTGTTCTATATTGATGGCAAGTACCATAGCTTGGTAGTTTTTACCGATGTATGCTAGGAAAAAGTAAGCTAAATTACTTACTGCTTGTAGAATACCAAAAACCCAAAGCGATCGATTGATGCCAATGGCACTCAAAATTGATCCACCGGCTAAAGCGCCGACAATCGTAGCAATTAACCCCATCCCTACTTGAATTGCCCCAATATCGGTTTTGGTAAAACCCGTTTGCAGCAAAAAAGGCGTGGTCATATTACTCAACAAAGCATCGCCTAGCTTGTATAGGGTAATGAATGCAAGCATTAGAATAGCTTTAATGATGCTCTGACGCTGAAAAAATTCCTTAAAAGGCAAGATTACAGCATCAGCTAGAGTTGGTGGAGGGCTAATTTCCTTGGGTTCCGGTGCGAACAAGGTGGCAAGAATACCTATTACCATAGTCCCTGCCATAAACAGGTAAACCGACGACCAAGGCAGTTTGTCAGCAAGTATCAAGGCTAAAGCACCGGCAACTAACAGGGCAATTCGATAACCTAAGATAAAAACGGCTGCACCAGCCCCCATTTCTAGTTTTTCTAAAACGTCGGTACGGTAAGCATCAGCAGCAATATCTTGAGTCGCACTGATAAAGGCAATGACTATGGCGTTGATTGCTAGTAGCTGTAATGCTTGTTTAGGTTGTTGAAAAGCCATGACTGCGATCGCTATGATCAAAGCAATCTGCGTCAAAATTAACCAACCCCGTCTTCGTCCCAAAACTGGTAGGGTGAACCTGTCCAGAAACGGCGACCACAAAAATTTCAAGGAATAAGGCAAACTAGCGAGGCTAAACCAACCAATAGCCGCTAAATCTACCTTCTCTACGGTCATCCAAGCTTTTAAGGTATTACCGATTAACAATAACGGTAAACCCGATGAAAAACCTAAAAATAATAAAGCCACCATCTTGCGACTACCGAAAACTTCCAGTAGCGACTTAATTTTCCTCATATTTTTAACTTTTTGCCTCTTTTGAGGAAATATCAATAAAATAAAACGAGTAAATGGAAGATTTTATCATTTAACTAGTACCTAATAAAGGTTTGAATTATGGGAGCGACAGCAGTTCCTATTAATCCCTATCAGGAATTGAAATTTGCTATAGCTAGTGTGTACCCTCCAAACATGACAAACTACCAAGATTTACTTGGGCTAAATACAAATTCAGGATAACCTTATAGCGTCAGCGTTTTCTTAACTTTCTTGAATTGGATAAACCTGATGCCCCCTGATTTCTACTTTGTGTGCGGCGAGGCATTTCTCCCAACCTTCAAGCGTACCGATGGCGCTTTTGTCCTTGAGCAATCCTAATTCCTGTTCTTGTTGAGTGAGTTTAGCAAATTCTTCGTAGCGTGGGTAGTTGCTGGTAACAAATGTTTCCTTCCGGTGCAAAATCGGCGGATTTGCCCTAGTTTCGTAGTCTCGATGAGTGATGAATAAGGTTTTTAAATCAATACCGATGCTGGCTTGTAAAGCTGGGTGGGGATCAGTGTCGAATTCGGGGTAAAACAGATAGGATATTTGCGGCTTATCAGTGTGATATTTGATTAATGTTGCTCCATCTACACGCCCAATGGTACGGCTAGCGCAGCCTTCACAAATTCGCAGTACTGGGTCAAGTGCTGCTAGTGCAGAAACATGGACGTAAAGGGCACCGCGTGTATGTTTACCTATTTTGCTTTTTTCACACGCAGTTTGAATTACCCCAGATTTACCTAAGCTGAAAAGTTTTTGATCGGCTACAAGACAAGCTTCCTCATAGCTACTAAAAAAGGCTTTGATATCGTGACGCATTTCTGGTGCTAGCTTTTGCCATGCAGGACGTTTATCAAAGTGAGTCAGGGCGAGATAAACTTGGATATCCAGAGAACGACGATAAGCGATCGCATCCCATTCAGCCTCATCAGTTGCTTGCAAAACTACACCGAAGGCACGGCGAAAGTTACCAAATTCGCTCAGTAATTCCTGTTCATTTTCCAATTCGCCTTTCACAGGTAATCTACCGCGCTTGGTAAAAAAAGCCATGAGTGGTTGCAGCTGTTCTTGATAATCTTCAAACCGCTTAGTGGGAATGCGGACTCGCGGTGTAGAAGTCGCAGAAAAAAAGCGAATAGCTTTGTAGCTTTCTTTTTCCGCATCATCTCGAAAAACAAAGTAAACGCCTAGTGCGATCGGTACTGCATCAACATTTAGGACTTCATCAATATAAGTTTTGAGTTCTTGTTGTTCGTAATATTTCTGAAAAGTATTGCGGCGCGTTACAATGCCATCATTGTAAGCAAGTTGGGTTTTACTGGGAGCGTTAATCAGGATTTGAGCCGCGACAATTAAAACTTTCCCGGTGAGTTCCCAGGCTTGGCGAAGGCTTTGACGGCGTTCTTCTGAGTCTTCAATGACGTTGAGTACATAACCTAAATTGACCACATCGGCGGCGGTGCGTGGTACATCGGGATAGTAGTAAGGATCCCAGCCTGCACTGGTATAGCCTAAGTTTTTTACTCGCTGGACATCACCACCGTAGCCGCAACCGTAGTCAAAAAAAGTTGTGTCTGAATTCAGGATTGATCCTTCTATTGCCAATCGTACAGGGCGAGATATGTCAGTGCGAGCGATCGCAGCTCTATGACGCTCAATTTCTAGCGCTTCAGGCATAATACTAATTCGTAATTCGTAATTCGTAATTCGTAATTAAGACAGTTAGCAGCTAATATTCTTTCAAGGTTTAACAGCCAGTTCAATTAAATCTTCAATTTTCTTGATATTTGGATCGCCTGCTAAGTAACCAATACCGCGATGTAGATGTAACCGGAATTGGGTGGCGAGGGTTTCTTTGTCGGTGGGATAGCCGTCATTGTGACAGCGTTGTTTGAGGGCGAGGAGGAGTATATCGGACATTTCGCCGCCGAAGACGCGCCAACTCATTTCGACGTTGCTATCCTGGGGAATTGGCACGGGGGAGGGTGTGGTTGATTCTGCGAGGGAACGACAAAATGCCCAACGGCATAAGATATTCCATTGGTCGATTTTGGTGCTGCGTTTAAGTTTGGTAAGTTGATCTTTGGCTGTTTGGGAGAGTTTTATTCTTTCGATTGGTGATTCCATAATCTTCCTAAAAATTGAGGTAATTTTTGCTTATAAACCCAAACATTAGCGAACCGCAGTTTCAACTTCAAGCATCTTGGAGTTATACCATTTATTTATAAAGCTGCGCTAAATTCTAACTTTTTTTTTCAACGCAAAGGTAAGCAGAGGTTAACGCAAAGGTACGCAGAGGTTTTCTAAAGATAATTCGCTACGTCCCAAGATAATTAGTGGTCTTTTCCCTGCTTGTTATCGAGCCAGCACTGGATTAAGATTGACAACATTAAATTTGTCTTCTTTCGATGCTCACAGCTTTTCCAAACCATCCGTTTCCCTAACACCAAATTCATGATTGATAGAGGTAATTTCTGTTTTTATATCTAAATCACTAGCCATTGCAACTAGTTGTTCATTCATATATTTAACATCAGTGAATTTATTTACTACTTGCTTTCTTTCTTGCACTTGTTTTGCGATCCGTTCTAATAACCATTCTAATTCTTCTAATGATAGAACACGTAAATCATTCTCTATTTTTAATACATGAGGCGAGTTCATAATTGCTTATCTACTTTCCAAAGGTCGTGATATATATTGTAAATATCTTTTTTAGACGATATCTACTACCAAAAATATTGATTTTCTATCACTGTTGTTTGACGAGTGGAGGAGTCGTATTTTAGCAGGTATTCGCGTGCGATCGCTTCATTTTCTCGCAGTGTTTCTACTTCTTTTTTGCCAATCTCAGTATCCGTAGATAACAAAATTACTTGATGGCTGGCAGATGGAAAGTAACGTTCAACTAAGTTGCTGCGGTGAGAGGAGTCTAGTCTACCTAGTGGCGTATCGATTGCTACTGGTAGGCGGTGTCCAGAGACTTTTGCTAAACCCCAGAGGAATGCGATCGCAAGTAGTTGTTTTTCGCCTGCTGATAAACGATGTTTAGGAACAGGTTTACCATTTAAATCGTAAAGCAAAAGGCTGAAAGTCTTAGTA
The DNA here is from genome assembly GCF_034931145.1 of Nostoc sp. UHCC 0252. Taxonomy (NCBI): domain Bacteria; kingdom Bacillati; phylum Cyanobacteriota; class Cyanophyceae; order Nostocales; family Nostocaceae; genus Nostoc; species Nostoc sp. UHCC 0252. Next base: position 61,041 of record NZ_JAYGHE010000007.1, read on the forward strand.
TCAATGGTGATGCGATGCACTAAGTCTGACTTATGGAGAAGATAAAGGAAGCAGTTTTTAACTTCCTCCTCTAATTTATTGAGTTTTCGCAGGGTTAACTTTTCACGAAAAATCTTGAGTGTATTTTGAACTTTAGCCGCAGAGGTAATAATATGTTCGCTATTTTTATGCTTAATATTTTCTACAGTATAATCACTTAATTCTCTTTTTGACTTGGCAATAATAGTTTCTAATTCAGCTAAACGACGGCGGATTGTTTCGTAATTTGCTTTAGCTTCAACGACTTGATTTTGTGCAGATTCTAACGCTTGACGCAGCTTTGTATAATCTTCTGGTGCGGCTGCTGTTTGCACTTGCCTTTCTAGAGTATGAATTTCTTCTTCTTTATTTTTGAGAATAGCTAATTTTTCTTTTGCAGAAAGTTTAGAATTTTGTAAGTGATATATGATATTATCTAGCTGACTTAAAGTTTCATCATCAGCTAATAACCAAGGCGCTTCTGTCTGGATAGTCTTTGCATATAAATTATCTACATCTTGGATTAAAAATGATTGAATTTTTTCAACTTGTATCGGAGAAATTTCTACTTGATTTAGCCAAGTGAGTAAACGCTGATCTCGTTCAATTAACAAATCTTTAGAAATTTGTATCTGTTGATGGCGAAATTCCTTTTCTCCCTGTGTTTGCGCCTGATTAAGTAAATTGGGAATCAAGGCCAGAGGTAAAACATCAGCCGCTAATTCACACATCGACTGACGTACTTGTTCTATTTCCGCAGTTTTTGTATTTTGTTGTAGTTCTAGTTGATTGCGTTCGGCTGCAATCTTCCCACCTTCAGAAATAAATTTATCAAAAGCTTCTTGCTGCTTTTGTTCTAATTCTTCTACCTGATTTTTGAGAATTTCTACTTTTTCTTCTGTTGTTTGATAATCTTCTTGCTGTTGGGTTAACCTAGTTTCAATTTCCTCTAGGTTTGCTAAATCCTTACTATTACCAACTTCTTTAAGTTTACGGTTAACTAAAATATCTAAATCAACAGCTAAACGGTCTGCTAACTCTAAACCTAATAGTCCACGAATTGCATCTACTACAACAGGCGGTGGTGTTTCTTGTTCTGCTAGTTCTTTAACTTGTTCACCATCAAAGAGAAATAAGTTAGAAATACCTAATGGCAGGAGATTTTCAATATATTCATCCCAAATATTAACTAAAGCATCAGGCCAGGTATCACTGTCACCCAAAATACCTAATGTATCTTTGCCATCTTTAGGATTTTTTACCCAACTACGGACAACACGGTATTTTATTGGCTTATCGTTTTCAATATGTTCAAAAAGTAATTCAATCCGAGTGTCTGCAACTGGATCAATTTTATTGTTAACGCATTGATTGAGAAAATCGCTATAACTTAAATTACCACGGGTAGAACATTGGGCACGAGCGCCATAAAGAGCGAGACGAATGGCATCCATAAGCGTAGTTTTTCCGCCGCCATTCATCCCACCCAAGAGGATAATTGGGTGTGAGTTTTCCTCATCAATTTTTGGGTTAAGATTAATTACCTGTTTTCCACTGTAGGGGCCAAAGTTTTGTAGAACGAGTTCAAGAAATATCATTGATTTTTAAGATTATTAAATAGTAGGAAAAGAAATATTGGGCGAATATGATTCACAGTTACACAGGCAAAGTTTATTAAGATACCGAGCGGAGTTTATAAGATACCGGACGAATGGAATTCGCGGCTACACAGGCAAAGTCCGCCTTCGCGGACTAAATTCATGCATAATTGTTGGTTTATTTTGGAGTTAGTTCCCAGGTGGGGATGATTGATTTTTGGCTATGATGGGCAGCTTGGTTTCTGATGTAATTGGCTATATTATCAATGGCATCATGACTCACTGTAAAAGCCCCATAACTACCTTGCCATTTAAAAAACTCACCTGGCTTGATTTCGCGGGTGATGAAATGTGACGAACTTCCCTTAATTTGTTTAACCAATTCAGAGATACTGATGGTTGGCGGAAAACCCGTTAGCAGATGAACATGATCTTCAATACCGCCAATAGCAATTACGGTACACTTTAACTGCTCGGATTCCCGAATAATTGCTCCGTAAACTTGCTTTTGAATATCAGGCGTAATTAGCGGCAATCTATCCCAGGTTGCCCAAACATAATGCAAATACAATTGTGTAAAACTTGCTCTCATTTCTCTTTAACCCACGAAGGTGGGTTTCGTCTGTGTAGCCGCGATTTCCAATCGCCCGGTATTCATCCGGTATTCGCCCGGTATTCTATTATTCTTCTGAATCTTTCTTTTTAAACTTCATACTTGCCCAAGTTACCTCTTCATCACTTTCAGTTTTACCTGCATCTATTTCATTGATTGCTGCAACATCACCTAAAGTCATCTGCTTGACTTTTGCAACATCACCTTGACTAACTGCTTCGCTTAATTCGCGTTTCAAACGAGCATTTTTAATCGCATCTTCTGGAGAACGGGAACTCGTATTAAAACATTTTTCTAGGGTTTCATATATCCCTACGCGACGAGTCTTTTTGCGATACTGGCGTTCTGTGTCTAACAATTTCGCCATAAGTTCCAAGTGCATCGCGTCACCTTCACAGATTTCTTCTAATACTATCCATTCATCACGACCTAGTAGGCTATAGTCTGCACCAGGGCGGGGGTCTTGAAATTCTTCGCCTGTCACTTCTTGATAAATCCGGGGTAAACTATCATCAAATTCGTGTCTTTCTTCTAGCCAAATGCGGCGAATTTCGCTCATTTCTTCTAGAGTAATTAGGGTGATGTCGCGCATATTTTCTGGCGCTGTCCGACGGGTTTTTGTTTGCGCTTCTAATAGTCGCCTGAGCCAATGTTCGCGCCAATATTTGGTATAAGGGCCATGAATTGGTTCAATAGAGGTTTCACCATCGACATGACGTTCAAAAAGTTGGACTTCTCCCCAGATGCGACGGAAGTCTCTTTTATCGCGGTCATCTCTATTATCTAATTCATTGCGGATATCTAATAGAGGCTGCATCCATTCTTTCTCTTCATCATTTTGAATCATTGCCTCCATTGATTTATCTTTACTAACAATTGTGCAAACCCAACAGCCAAATCGAGAATCACCACAGCTAGCAGTCGAAGTATCAACAACTAGAGGACATTCATTATCTGCTGTAGCACCTCGATACATGGTGAACAAATCTTTGTTGCTATATTCCCAAGGGTTTTGCCACTGATTTAGATAAATCCAAACTTCATCAGTACGCCAATCTTCGATGGGGCTATAAATTAAAGAATTAGGCAAGCTTGCACTATGGTAAAGCAGAGATGTTGGTGAACTTGTCTCAGAAACGAGGCGGTCTTTTAGGCTACCTGCTTGATGTTTTTCCATTGAGATAGCACGTTTGACACTTTCAGCTTTGCGCGTACCTAAAACAAGAATAACTTCCCCATTTACTCTAACCACATCACGAATAAAGTGGTTAGAAGGATGAATTTTTAGACGGTCTGTACACCAACGGAATTTTCCTCGCGGCGTTGGATAACCTTTACCAATCAAGCTTACCCAGAATGTCTCTTTGATTTCTGGGTGTAATAAATGGGGTTCAATGGGCATTTTCTGTTCTTGAGCAGCAACTTTCATCCTTTCTAAGGATTTGCGTACCCAAACAGAGACTACAGGATTTTCTACTAATGTGTCAGTTGTAATAACATGAATAGTCTTTTTTCGCTTTTCAACTGGTAGTGCTGCGATCGCATTCCAGATAAGCTGTAAGGTAGCAGTACTATCTTTGCCACCCGAATAGCCCACCACCCAAGGTATCTCATCTAAACAATACAATTCTTGAATTTCAATGGTGAGAGCTTGGATGTAGTCTACTAACTCTGCTACAGTACGTGTTTGCTGGTTTTTATTTTCTGCTTGTTGTGCTGTAGTCATTTCTCCTTCTCTCTGGAAACACTGGCTTAATATTCGGGCGAATAGAATTCGCGTCTACATAGACACAACCAACCTGCATGGGTTGAAAAAAAGTTTTTAAAAACTTTACTACTAATATCCAAATTTTTGGATAATTAAACGACATAATCCTATTCTGTTTTTAAAATTTAACATGAAAGATAGTGCATCTGACCCCACTTCTGACATCGCTAGAGAGTACCTGGAGCGGGAAAACAAGGAAAAACAGGTACTAGCTTTACTCCTAGAGAAGTTTTTAGGGAGAAAAGATCAGATTCTCGTTCAGAAAACCGAGATGGGTGGTACTGAGGCTTATGTTAGCTCTGTCACCTTAGAATGGTTTGCAGGTCGGGTTCACTTCGCCTCTGGCTTACCTCTGTTTCAAAAAAAGTATAATCCTGAGACTGATAATGTCGAGATTGACGCGGATAGTATTGATGAAATTCAGCAGCGTCCGCTTGATTGGTCACGTCAAGCACCGCTAGTACAGTATTTGGCGGCTCGACACAACCACAAGTTTCCGCCAGTACTGGTAGTAATTAATCAACCGTGGGTGGATGATCCTAAAGCTGCTGAGTGGGATAGCGAAGGACGCGCCACCAAGTCTACTACTGATTTTATACCCTTAGATAAAGACGCTAAAGTAGGTCTGCTAAATATTTCTGAAGATGATGTGACTATTTATGCACTAGATGGTCAACATCGATTAATGGGTGTACAGGGGTTGATGGAGTTAATTAAAACTCGCAAACTCCAGCGCTATAAAAAAGATAAAGGTGCTGATGACAGTTTTATTACAGTCAATGATTTGATAGAAAAGTACCAAGTAGACCTTGCTTACTTGCAAAATTTACCCAAGGAAAAAATTGGTATTGAGTTCATCTGTGCGGTAGCGGCTGGGGAAACTCGCACCGAGGCGAGGCGGAGAGTGAGATCGATTTTTGTTCATGTCAACCTGATGGCTGCACCCTTGACTAAAGGGCAACTAACACAGTTGAATGAAGATGATGGTTTTGCGATCGTTGCTAGAAAAATTGCAGTTACACATCCACTATTAGAACAACGACAAGAGCGCAATCCTCGTGTTAATTGGAATAGTGCAACAGTGGCTTCCAATTCTACAGTTTTGACGACTTTGCAAGCTCTACAAGATATGTCTGAGCGATATTTAGTTCATAAGTTTCCTCACTGGAAACCTTTAGAAAAAGGTCTAATTCCCATGCGTCCAGAGGATGAAGAACTTGAGCAGGGAATTGAGGAATTTAAAAAACTATTTGATTCTTTGGCTAGTCTTTCTAGTTATAAAATTTTAGAACATGAGGATACACCAGCTTTACGGCGCTTCAGCTTTGAGAAGGATGGAGGTGAAGGAAATATGCTTTTCCGTCCAGTTGCTCAAGTTGCATTAGCGCAAGCCTTAGGAATTTTGGTTTTTAAAAAAGGTTTTTCTCTTACAGATATTTTTAAGAAACTGCGGAAGTTTGACCAACAAGGTGGTTTTAGTGGTATGGAATATCCCCAATCTCTCTGGTATGGGGTTTTATATGACCCAAATAAAAAGCGGGTGCAGGTTGCTGGACGAGATTTAGCGGCGAAGTTATTGGTTTACATCCTGGGTGGAATTCAGGAACAGATGGAACGTGCTGAACTTCGTAAGGCTTTGGCAGATGCTAGAACTGTTGAAAATCAAACAATAGGTTTTGATGGTAAGTTTGTTGAACCGAAAGCAGTAGGACTTCCACCTATTCTGTAATTATGCTTGAAATATATTTTGGCGATGCCATTGCAGCGCTTCCAGTTCTGGAAAGTATTGCTCTGTATTTGGTAGAAGTATTGTTTCACCATGAAAATCTTTTATAGGTTTAGCATGGGGAGATACTTCTTCCAAATCATTGCTAACTATGATTTTGTATTGCTCATCTACAGTAAACCAACCCCTGTCAAATGCCCAATGATGATTTTTGCAAAAAGCAATTCCATTATGGATTTTGTTATCATAAAATTGTGAAAATGGTTTGATGTGTGCGCCATCCACAATATTTTGATTTACTTTTTTAGTTACTTTTAGTCCACAGAAGGCACATCTGTAATCATAAACGTGTACAATTGCTTTCCTAAAAAAAGCATTTCTAATAACTGCTCGTTTCAAACTCCACCTTGGATTATGCTCTAAATTGCCTGTTTCAATTATTTTTTCTATATCTACCGCGTCATCTTGAAAAGTTTGATTTATTTGTAAAATAGACTCTATATCATTTTCATTATCAGAAAAGAAAGCTGCCACAAGTGCATCAATTAGTTCTTTTCTACAAAATTCATCTTGCAAAAAGTTAAATAATTCAGTGTCTAGATATGCGTATTCAACAGCCTCTTTTAGCTTGTTAACTGTTTTTGGCTGTAATCCATTAAATTCAGGCTTAAATTTTAAGTGCCAAAAACCCTCATTTTGCAGATGCAAGAAAGGATAGTGTAAACCACCTTTGTAAGACGGAGAACCGATTACATTCCAATACCTCTCAAATGTTTGAATTAATTCGTCTGAAACTAGAATCTCATTAGTAGTAATGATACCTCGCGCAATCAAATCAATTACAGATAAAAGTAATATTGGTTTATATTGAGCGTTACCACGCTTACGGCTATTACTCACATTTAATTCAGCAAGATGCTCACAATAATATGCTATATTTTTCATATTTGATTTATTAATGAAGCAAGCAAAAAAATCAATTTAAAAATTTACTGAGGTCAAATTCTTCTTCTAGCTGTTCTTTTGTTCCTCTTTCAGAAATCAGAACTAATAGAAGTCGCTCTGAGTAGTCAACAGAACCCCGCAACTCGTTTTGTAAGATTTCTAGTCCTGCGTTAGCATACTCTTCAAATATTTGAGTACGTTTATCTTCATCTTGTTCTTCTCTAGATGAAAGTATATTGATATCTTTAGTTTCATTTACTCCTAATAATTTAATGATTAGGTCATAACCCAATGAAGCAAAATTTTCTTGTGGAATTGGAGATGGTTCTCTTTTTGTTGTTTCCCCCAAAGGAACACGCTTTTTATTTTTAACGCCCAATGCTGCTGCAAACACCATTACTTCTACATAAGTTTGAAAAGGTGCAGTTGTGTCTTTTGATGCGACTAGAGATTTCACCAACTCAGCCTTATCTTTAGCAACCCTGATTCTGTTTGCAGCCATTGTTTTAATATTTACATTGTTGCTATTTTAACCGAAAGTTGGAAGTGATAGTAACTTTTAAAGTATTATTTTATACTAGTATATGGACGATCGCTAAACAAACAAATTATCCACTAACATAGTCCATCCTGGTATTGCGGGTTCAGCTTCAGCCACCTCACCACGGCGATAAACTTGCGGTTCTTCAGGATTATCAGCGCGATATACTCTAATAACTTCCTCTTTGAGTACATCTACATCCCAAACTACCAAAGTACCAGCTGCAAAATAATCACGGCGTTTATTAGCCATATCTTTCTCAGCCTTATCACCGTAATCATTTTCGCTTCTTACCTCAGCAGCAAATATAGGCGCACCATTCAGAAACTTCCCACCTGTAGGTTTGCCAGTATAAAACGCAGCATCAGGACTTAAAGAACGGCGATTAGGGAGATTGACAATAAAACCGACATTATCAGGCAAAGCGTAACCACTTTTTGTCAGACGTTCATAATCCCGTAGACTTGCATAAATTTCACCACCTGCACGTCCTGGTAAAAATCCAGTTGGAGACATCAGCACCAATTTTCCATTGACAATCTCTGCTTTACAATTGTCAGGTAAGTGGTACAAATCTTCAATAGTTGCTTCAGTTTTAATACTCATAAAATAACTTCTAATTAGTAAGGGATAATCTCAATTTTACGCCCTCTATTTGCTTTGCGTTCTCTGCGCCTTGGCGGTTCGTTTCTCCAAAATTTATATTGCAAACTGAACATCCTCATAAACCAAAGAAATAGGAAACTTAAAATCAACACTAGTTAAATGAACTTCATCCCCTGCTTCATAAGGGTGTAACTCCCACAGTCCTCTATCATTTAATCGGAAGCAATCTAAACTAATTTTTTCAGCATCTATGAGGACGTATTCTTGCAAAGTCTGAATGCGACGATACCGCGTAAATTTTGTACCTCTATCGTAAGCTTCTGTACTTGGGGACAGAACTTCAACAATTAAACAAGGATATTGGAGAAATTGAATAGCTTGTTTATCTCGTTCATCGCAACTCACCACAACATCGGGATAATGAAAAGGCCCCTTCTCAGATACACCTACTTTCGCATCCGCCATAAAGGGAAGACACTCACTCCCTCTTAGATGAATTTTTAACGCTGAAGCTAAGTTTAAAGCAATAGTTGTATGGGGAAGAGTACCCCCAGTCATGGCGAAAACTTCACCATCAATATATTCATATTTAATTTCTTGGCGTTCTTCCCATTCCAGATATTCTTGGGGAGACATATAATTTCTGTCTGGACTCGCAACCATAACTTTATTCCTCTTTTTTTTCAAATGTAACCAAGAAAAAACCTTTGCGCCTCTGCGTCTCTGGGTGAGTAATTACCCATTCCGTTCAACTGCGATAATCTCCGTATACTCAAACTCGTTCGGACTTTGTTTCACTAAAGGATATCTTTCGCTACCCAACTCAATATAATCTTGTTCGCAATCTGGCTTAGAAGAATAATACGTAAGCACATATTCTCTACCAATTCTGTTTTTCATTTCCGTTTCAACTTCACCCCGCCACTGAGTTTTAGTTACTAAAACTATCAACTGATTCGCTAATTGGGGAATTGTCTTCGCAATGTGTCGCCGCGAACTTTCATCCAAACTACCAAACGGCGAATCCATGACAATTGGGAAAGTACTACTATCGGGAATCATCATCATTTTGCGTTTCTCACTCCATTCCCTCACTTTGTCAATGATGCTGGCTATAAAGGATAAACTGAGAATCTGATTTTCTCCGGTAGAAGCTGCAACTGGAGCTTCCACACCTGTAGTATTTTCTACTAATGTCAGTTCATATTTATCACTGATTTTAGGAATGTATGGAGTTACAGAAATCTCTGTAAATATCTCTTGTACTCGCTTTTCAAGTTGCAGACGAAATTGCTGTTCTTGACGATTTCTAACTTCCGTTAACCGTTCGATTGCATCTTGAGTGGCGTTAATTCGTCGTTGTGCTAAAGTTTGCTTGTCTTCATTCAGCTTTTGTTTGGCAATTTGCTTATTTAAACCTTCAATTTCAGTTGTGAGTTGAGCAATTTGCTGCTGATTTGCACCCTGTTCTCGATTTAATTCATCAATCTTACTTTCAATTTCATCTAACCGTTTTTGCAAACTGCTAATTTCTTCATTAGCATCTTTTCGCAACCGTTCTTGAATATTGTCTAAATCGCCTTCAATTTGAGATATGCTTTGCCTTAACTGATTAATTCTACTTTGTTCTCTATCAACTTCTTCCCAAAATCCTATAGCTTGCTTATCGATTTCATCTACTTGAGCTATCATCCGAATTGCAGTTTCTTCTACCGCCGAAGAACCTGCTTTATTTAGCCAGTTACTCACATGAGTATGAGAATGATTACCCTCGTGTAATTCTGCGCCACAAATACAGCGTTGAGAATTGAGTAAATCATTCACAAACTCTCGTGAAATTCCTGATGTTAATTCGCCACGCTGCTTTAAATCATGGATAATTCCTCGAAACTGGGATGTAGTTTCTGACAATAAAACTGTATAACCCCGCGCAGAAATAACTTTTTTTAGCGCTTCCTTAGTTTTTTTATATTCTTCTTGATTCGCTGTCTTCTGTGATTCTAAATCCTGCCATCTTTCTTGTAACTCCTTCGCAGCACTCAATTCTCGCAAACGGTTACTTGTCTCTTTTTTAAAAGTTTGTTGATATTCTAACTCTTCTTTAATTTCAGTTTGTCGTTTGGTAATGCGTTCACGTTCGCGCTCTATCTTTTCTTGCTGTCGTAATAATTGCTTAGTTTCAGAATCACCAATCGCTTTTAACTCATTTTCTAGAGTTTTTTTAGCATCTCCCAAATGTCTGATAGAACGGTTAATTACTTCTACACCCAAGAAAATTTTTGTAGCTTCAGCAATTTCAGCTTTTTTGTCAGAACGGACTATTTCTTCAATTCGTTCGCCGTCAAAGAAAAAATATTGATGTAAAGTAGCGGGTAAAATTTGATTAATGATATCGTCTGGTTGCTGAGTTGGTATATTCCATTTGCCATCATCTGCACCAACCCACATCGTTAATTGAGTTTTGCCAGCGTCAAAATCACCTTCATTTTTATAACCCCGACAGGCGCGTTTGACTCGATAGCGTTTACCTTCATGTTCCCAGCCAATCTCTACCCAACATTCTACAACTTGACCTTTTTGAGCTTCTGCGATCGCACGCTTATTCACCAACTGCTCTATCGATGCAAACGCTGCACTAAATTTATCATATAATACCCACGTAAAGGCATTCAGCAAACTAGTTTTACCAGAGCCATTATTACCATGAATAATAGTTGTGTTCTGAACATCTCCAGCAGCGAGGAGCATCTCTGGTGTCGTACCATAAAAGGAGCGAAAGTTGGATAGCTTGATTGAAGTCAGCTTCATCGCACCTCTTCCTTAATAATGTCCAAAATATTATCATTTATATGGCTGTTAATCTTCTTATCTAGTCTGCCTTTTTCTAGCTTCCATACCCGCTCAATAATTTGCCGTACCTCCGGCGGAGCGCTATTTATTGGCTCCTGAACATCATCGATATTCGCATCTTGTGACATCTTCAGTTTGGAACAATAGTTTTTCTATATTTTAACTTTCTCTAGTACTGTATTTACCTCCGTAAAGCCACTGTTAGCGTTATCTTTAATTTTGCCAAAACTATTTTTTCAAATTTACAATTTTCTTTGAAAAAACACTTTATTATTTAATCTTCTTCTGTTATTGTTAATATTAACAATCTAGATCATAATGGGATACAAGTGAAATTTTTAGAGCAACTTACATCCCATTATAATCAAAGTCATAATTTTATTATTTCATATTTAATGCTTCTTTTTTCAAAACTCGAAAAGTTTTACAAAAAAATACAACTATATAGTTCATCATCAAATATCTAATAAACCATATCGCTTTTGTAAATCAAGTAACTTCATTCTTGCAACACCTGCATTATCAGCTAAATCAGCAAACTCTACAAAGCGACGCAATTCTTTTTTCAACAAATTACGCTCAACTTCTATAGTTTCTCTATCTAAATCTGGTGGTAAAACAATCATGTCAAATATTGTTGCGCGTTCTTTAGCTGGATGAGGACGCAAAACTCGTCCCCGTCTTTGAATGAATTGGCGCGGATTACCAGAACTTGATAAAATCACCGCAGTTTGAATTGCTGGAATATCAACACCTTCATCTAAACAACGAATTGCGACTAAACCTTGCAACTCTCCACTTTCAAATTGATGGCGCAATAGTTCCCTTTCTTGTAAAGTTGTTTGAGCCGTATAAGTGCTTACCTTGTACCCTAAATCCACCCCCAGAATTTTAGCAACAGCTTTGAGTTGGCGTAACGATGAACGTTGTCCTGCATCTTGAGAACCATCACTACAATAAAAAAGAGTGTGACTAGTTTCGCGGCGAGTTGCCATTAAATCCCGCAAGGCAGTTAATTTATTTTCCGCCGCACCAATTAACCTTGCCCTTTGCATCAATAAAGGCTTTAAATCTTCATTGTCTTCAAAACTTCCTGCTTGTCCATTTTCTCTATCTCGGTAAAGTAGCGATCGCCCAATTCTTTTAGTTAACTTTAAATAGGCAATACTTTCTGCTTCAGTTAACTCTACCAACACCGGATAATACAAATAATGTACCAAAGCCCCTTGAGCGATCGCATCCCTCAAAGTAAACTCTGGTTGGAGAACTGGGCCAAAATAATCAAATAGAGATTGTGTACCAAAATCATCAAAATACCTCTCCGGTGTGGCAGATAAAGCCAGTCTCAACCCAACACTGCGCGGTAAACTTTCTTCTAACTTGGGTGCGCCTAAATTATGTGCCTCATCCCCAATAATTAAAGTTTTGGCGGGAAAATATTTGAGTTGAGACTGAAACCCATCTCCAATTAATGTGGAGTTCGTAGTAATCACTGTGACAAACCGTTGAGAACCAGAACGCAGATTATAAATTTGCGTAGAAAGTTGACTTTGCCAAGTGCGTAAATTCTCAAAGGCTAAGATGGGTTGCAAATTAAATTTTTCACATTCTCGCGCCCATTGGGTGACGAGATGGCGGTAGGGACATACCACCACCAGAACTTGTAAATTAATCTGTTGATAGAGTTCACAAGCGATCGCTAATGCGGTAATAGTTTTACCACTACCAGTAGCCATTTTCAGCGTCCCTCTGCCATTGTTGGTAAACCAGCTAGCGATCGCTTGTCGCTGATATTGCCGCAATTGCAGAGACGGAGGCATTCTTGGGCATCCTGGTAATGGTTGCGGAGTATAATAACTGCCCTTACTTTCCCTTGCAATTGGTAATTTCAACCGGAAAGTGGGCAGTTGCTGCACTGGATTTTTCGTCAGGTACATATTAATTTAGTCATTGGTCATTGGTCATTGGTACTTATCTTTCCCACTCCCCACTCCCCACTCCCCATTAATCAGTTGTAACCGCGCCAAACACCAATGAGAGAACCTTGTACCTGCACTTGTATAGCGCTGACTTCAATGGGATTGTACTTAGGATTTGCTGGTTTGAGGGTAACGCGATCGCCTTGGCGATAAAAACGTTTTAATGTTGTACCAAATCCATCGACTCTAGCGGCGACGATAGTACCATTTTTTAAATGATTTGGTTCTGCTACTGGACGCAGAAATACCACATCGCCATCAGTAATTAAATCTTCAATCATGCTATCGCCAGCTACCCGCAAAGCATAGGTTTGGGGAGGTAAATCGAAATTAGAAAAGTCTAAATGATCTACAGCATCAGTAAACGGTTCTATTAAACCACCAGCAGCGATCGTGCCCAAAATTGGTACACCTTGCTTCACAGGATGCAAAATCCGAATCGTTCGCGCTTGTCCTTCAGTCCATTCAATATATCCTTTGGTGCGTAAATGCTCTAAACGACTTTGAATTGGTGCTGGTGACTTCAAGTTCATCGCTTGCATCATTTGCCTAATTGAAGGCGAATGCTGGTGCGATCTGATGTATTCTGCCAACCATTCGTAAAGTTCTTGTTGAGCTTCCGTTAGACGTTCCATAAATTTGCGGGAAGTAATTATTAATGTCTCTAGAACATTAGTACTACAAAAAACTCCCCATAACAAGAGAAAAGTAAAAATTTTGAAAGGCAAAAGTAAGAATATTTCCTTTTCTTTTACCCATTTATTTTGAATTTTTTACCGACAAGTAGTCAGGAGCCAATCGCACACTCGCTATTTTGACTCCTAACTCCTAATTCCTAACTCCTAACTTTTTTCATTCTGCCCCTAAAATACTAGCAAGCAAAGCTTTTTGAGCGTGCAAGCGATTTTCTGCCTGTTCCCAAACTTTTGATTGAGAACCTTCAATAACAGCTTCAGTAATTTCTTCACCACGATGGGCTGGTAAGCAGTGTAAAACAATTGCCTCTGGATCAGCAAGATTCAATAGCTGTTCCGAAATTTGGTAAGGCTGGAAAATTGGCATCCGATTATTGGCTTCAGATTCTTGCCCCATACTTGCCCAAACATCAGTATAAAGTACAGTAGAACCCTTAGCTGCTAATTCTGGATCGTGAGTGACCAGGACTTCCGTTTTGTTATTAGCGATCGCTCTTGCTTGTTCTACAATCTGAGAATCTGGCTCATATCCGCTAGGGGTAGCAATTCTGACATTCATCCCCACCAAAGCGCAGCCCAACATCAGAGAATTAGCCATATTATTCCCATCACCCACGTAGGTTAAAGTTAACCCAGCAAGGGTGTTAAAGCTTTCTTGAACCGTTAATAAATCCGCCAATACCTGACAAGGATGTTCAGCATCAGTAAGCGCATTAATCACCGGAATCTTGGCATATTGAGCAAAAGTTTCTAAATCTTGCTGGGCAAAAGTGCGAATTGCCAAAATATCCAGATATCGATCCAACACCCGCGCCGTATCCTGCAAAGGTTCCCCGCGACTAACTTGAGTGACATTAGGGTTGAGATCAATTACCTGTCCACCCAGTTGGTACATCGCCACCGTAAAACTTACCCGCGTGCGAGTAGAAGCTTTGGAGAACAGCAACCCCAAAACTTTATTACATTGCAACTTCAGTTGTTGTGATTTAAGTTGAGTTGCCAATTGTAGGAGTTCTTGAACTTCCGTAGGACTGATGTCCGCTAGACTTAATAAATCTCGTCCGAGCAATGCTGCCATGCTTATAATCTGTAAAAAATAATTATATATTTCCGTTCCTTTATTCAGCCGTGCTAAGAAAATACAGTTTTGGAACTGCACTAGATATTTTTGCGCCCAACCCAGGATTTGAGTTAGCTTTTGCCGTGCATATTAATTTATCAACTTTATTAGCGATCGCAATCACTACAATTGGAACGCCAACTCAACCATCTAGCCATACAAAAGCAGCGAGATTGCCAAAATCTCTAGTCTTCTAGCCTTATTTCTGAAGAGGGAGATATTTTTTAGCAATTACAGCTAGACAAATAAATCCATTATGGTACAATAAGAAATTGTGGTTGCTACTTGAGAGTAATCAAAAAAATTGCCAGCATAGCACAGTGGTAGTGCATCCGACTTGTAATCGGAAGGTCGCGAGTTCAAATCCCGCTGCTGGCTTTAAGTATACATAAAAATTTGAGTTGTCCATTGTTTACAGTAATTCAGCCCATTGGCGATCTACTGGAGTGCGTCATGTCCTAAAGCTTGTGGAAGTAAAGGAAAGGACAAATTGAACGACCATCCTCCAGAATATCTTCAAGTTCAAGTGACACAACTTAAACCTTTTATGTAAAATTAACCTAATTTTTATACATATACAGTCAAACAGATTAAAATAATAAATCTTTCTTTTGTGTAGATGGAGCCTATACTAGCATCACTGCATTTTTATATCATTAGGACTTACGCACACTCTACGAATTCTTGGCGTTCTTGGCGTCTTGGCGGTTCGACAAATTAAGCTTTTCGGTAATTTTTGCGTAAGTCCTAATCATTAAGTATTGTAAGCTTCCTTTGTGGTATAAACACTTCTACTAACAAGAAAATGATTGTTATTTTATCTCTATTTTCCCATGATCCAAACTAGTCTGAATTTTAAATATTTTGAAAATGCAGTAAATCCTATATTTGCTAACCATGAAACTTTTCACCCTCGTTTTGGTTGGTTGAAAAAAGGATTTGATACAGCAAAAAAAAATCCAGATATCTTCTCACAGGATGATGCTCCTGTACGTTTAGGTGTTGGTAAGAATATGGTACGTGCTATTCGTTATTGGTCTAGTGCATTCAAAATTATTGATAAAAATAATTTACCAACAAGATTCGGGGAAAAACTTTTAGGAAATAATGGATGGGATACTTATTTAGAAGATCCAGCATCATTATGGTTATTACATTGGAATTTATTAAAACCCACATGCGACGCGGCTGCTTGGTATTATATCTTTAATGTTTTTCGAGATTTGGATTTTACGAAAGAAGATATTTTGGCGGGGTTGAAAAATTATATAAATAATTTTAATAAAACTATTGCTGAATCTTCTTTTATTAAAGATGTAAATTGTATTTTAAGAATGTATGCAACACAAGATTTAATGAGAGACAATAGCCCAGTCGAAGATTCTATTGATTGTCCTTTTAACGAACTGGGTTTAATTCGCCATTTTGGGAAAAACTATCAGTTTAAAATTGGTGCAAAAGCGAATTTGCCCCCATCAGTTATAGTCGCTACTTGTTTAGAATATGCTAGTTGGGCAAGTCAGGGAAGACAGACCATTAATATTCCTAGTTTACTTTATGATGAAGGTAGTCCAGGGATGGTCTTTAAACTGACGGAAAGTATTTTATGTGCAGCTATTGAGACAGTTTCTAAAGAATTTGATACGATAGTTCTTTCCGACACTGCCGGATTAATTCAGCTATCTTTCCCTGACAGCCCGGAGATATTAGCAGAAGAGATTTTAGATAAATATTATAACTCTAAATAAGAATGAAAGAAATTATGACTAACAAAAAGCTATCGCATTATTTTAGTCTCCAGCGCCGCTATTCTCGTTCTATTAACCTAGAAAGAGATTTAGATAGTGTGGAAGCTTTAGAGGGTTATGTTCTGACTAAAAGAGCAATTGATTCTCTCTCACGGATCTTAAATAGTTTTAATTCTGACGAAGGAAATAGAGCTTGGACATTAACCAGTGTTTATGGAACTGGGAAATCTGCTTTTGCTCATTATTTAATTTCACTATGTGCTACTTCTCAAAACAAAATGCACATTAAATCTTTATCAATAGCTGAAGAGAAATTAGGTAAAGATAGTGAGATTTATCAATTAATTCAAGACAAAATTAACTCGGTAGGATTAATGAGGGCTGTGGCTACGGGACAAAGAGAACCGATTAGTCATACCATTATCAGAGCTTTATTAACAGGTATTGATACTTTTTGGACTGCTACCCAAAAAAATAAAATCAATGTTGTTCGTCAGTTGGTAGATTTAGAAGCAGAAATTAATGATGGGGGAAAAATTGATAGTAAAGAGATTCCTAATTTGGTGTTAGAAGTTGCCAAGGAATCTAAAACTGGTATTTTCCTTGTTATTGATGAACTGGGTAAGAATTTAGAGTATGCTGCTCATGCTCAAGGTGCTGAGGATTTATATCTTTTGCAACAATTAGCCGAATTACCAAAAGATAGCAAAACTCCTATTTATATTTTAGGTATTTTACATCAAGCATTTGCAGAATATACTCAAAGATTAGCAACTTTTCAAAAAAACGAATGGGCGAAGATTCAAGGGCGATTTGAGGATATTGCTTTTACTGAATCATCTGGACAAATGATGAATCTAATTGGAGAAGCAATTGATTCGTCGGCAGCAGACAATATAAGTTGTGCTATTCGTAGTGACTCTGAGGAGTGGAGTAAATATTTAGAACCAATAATTGTAGATGAAGAGATAACCGATCGAGTTATAAAAAAAGTTTATCCACTACATCCCTTATCTGCGTTCGCTTTACCAACTCTGTGTCAACGGTATGCTCAAAATGACCGTTCTTTATTCACATTTTTAACGAGTGGTGAGCCTTTATCATTTCGTAATTTTCTAGAAGAAGCAACAGTTAAAGATAATAACTTACCATGCCTTAAGTTAGATCGAGTTTATGACTATTTTATTGAAGCTGCGGGAATGGGTTTATCCTCTCGCCCTAATTTGCAAAGATGGGTAGAAGTTCAAGATTTAATTAATGATGCTAAACGCTTAGAAGAAGATAGTTTGAGGGTACTAAAAACTATTGGGATTTTGAACCTGATTACAGTGACGGGTTCGATGAGGGCGACAAGAACTTTAGTATCTTTAGCAATGTGCGATCGCCCCTCAGAAACCCAAATTGATTATTGGCAACAAATTATTGATAAACTGCTAAAACAGAATCTAATTACTCATCGTCGTCAATTAGATGAATTGCGGATTTGGCAAGGCTCTGATTTTAATGTTGATAGTGAGTTAAGTACATATATAGAACAAGAGCGATCGCCTTTAGTTAAGCTATTATCTCTCCAGCGTCCTTTAAGACCAATAGTAGCCCAACGTCACAGTTATCAGACGGGAACTTTACGTTATTTTGAACGCCATTATTTAGATAATTCCCAAGATTTGAGTCAATTACGTTGTAGTAGTGCGGATGCAGATGGTTTTGTGGGGTATTGGGTAGATGACGAAATGCCTAATTCTGTTCCTTCCACAACTAGCGATGGTAAACCATTAGTTATTTTGAGTGCAGCTAATTTAGATATTTTGCGAATTCGTACTCTAGAATTTGTGGCTTTAAATAATATCAAAAAAACAGCCAAAGAGTTACAAACTGATGGGGTAGCGAGAAAAGAGGTAAATTATCGTTTACAAGAAGCCGAAGAATTTTTGGATGAAACTCTCAATCAGTCATTTAGTATAGGTATAAATCAGCAATGTTGGATTCAAGGAGAAGTCGAAAGACTCAATAACATTACTGACTTTAATAGTAAGCTTTCTGATATTTGCGATCGCGTTTATCATCGCAGTGCAATTTTGTGGAATGAATTAATTAATCGTCGAGATTTAACCTCTCAAGGAGCAAAGGCTAGACGAGAATTAATTCAGGCAATGTTGGAACATCAAAATGAAGAAAGATTAGCTTTAGAGGGTTATGGCCCCGAAGTGAGTATGTATTATTCTCTGTTAGAAGAAACAGGGATTTATCGCCAAGAAGATGATTATTGGGATTTTTATCCACCATTAGAAAATTCGGGTTTGAATTATCTGTGGGAAGCAGTTGAAAATTTTTGTTTAGCAGCAACAGAAACAAGCCAAACTTTTGATTTACTTTATCAACATTTAGCAGCACCTCCCTACGGTGTGAAACAAGGTGCAGTACCGATAATTTTAGCGGCGGTACTGTTGTATCACGCTGATGATTTGGGACTTTATCAAGATGGTACATTTATTCCTATATTAGGAACAGAACATTTTGAATTATTAGTTAAATATCCTGAACGCTTTGCAGTTAAGTATTTTGCAGTAGTCGGATTAAGGGCAGAAGTTTTCAAAGAATTAGAAGCAATTTTACGCAATCCTCAATTAAAAAAATTGGGTAAAGTTCGTAATGCCACTCTGTTAACGGTAGTTACTCCTCTTTATCAATTTGTTAATAAATTGCCTAAATATACTCAACAAACCCGACGACTGGCAGATGAACCAAGAGCCATTTTAAAAGCATTAAAAACTACTGTTGAACCTGATGAATTGTTATTTAAAGCTTTACCAGCAGCTTGTAATTTACCCTCTATCAGCACTGAAGCCGAGGATGATGGTGTCACTGCGAAAACTTTACGCACTAAGTTAGTTCATGCCCTCAGAGAGATTCATACAGCTTACGATCGCTTGTTGAGTGATTGTCAAAAACTGATTTATGAAGGCTTTGGGGTCAGAAGTAAGGAAACAAAACTCAGAGAAGATTTGCGGGTAAGGGCGAATTATTTAGCCGGAAAATGTATTGAATCCTCACTAAAACGCTTTATTCGAGCAGCATCCGATGAAACCGCAAGTGATTCTCAGTGGTTGGAAGCTTTGGTGATGATTGTTGCGGATAAACCTGCTGAATCATGGACAGATGATGATGCTACTGCATTTGAGATGAAATTAGCGGATCTGGTGCGACGGTTTAAGAATCTGGAAGCTTTGCAAAAGGAAGTCGCCGCGAAGGGAGAAGGTTTTGAAGCCCGACGGATTACAATGACTCGTCCAGATGGGCAAGAAATCAATCGAATGCTATGGGTAGATCATGGGAGAGAATCGCAGGTTGAACAGATTGTTGACGAATTTTTGGCAAAATTACCTGACGATCAGCAGTTACGACAAGCGGTTTTGGCAAAGTTGAGTGAACGGATTTTAAATGCTGATTTGCCAGAGACGGTTATTAAAATTGAAGAAAAGCGAACTGATGAAAATATCAAGGGGAAAGAAGAACACCAGATCCCCGACTTCTTAGAGAAGTCGGGGATCTGAACCTCTCAAAATTACGAAATATATCCACACAATTTTGGAGCAGTGACAATGTTAGGTTTACTAGCAAAATTGAGCAAATGGGAAGAATTAACCAGTCAACCCGCTTTAGAAAACATTGATTCTGACCAAATTTTACTCATGAATGGGATTAACTGGGATATATATGAGACACTATTAAAAAGTTGTCAAAATACTTCTCATTATCGCTTTAAATATTTAGAAGGTACTTTAGAAATAATGTCACCTAGCCGTCGCCATGAGGTCGATAAAAAGATCATTGCTTTACTGTTGGAAATCTATTTTTTAGAAAAAGGTATTGATTTTTATCCTTTAGGTTCAACTACTTTTAGAAGAGAAGCAGCAGCTAGAGGGATAGAACCAGATGAATGCTATTGTTTTAATTCTGAAAAACCTGTTCCCGATCTGGCAATTGAAATAGTTGTAACCAGTGGAGGAATAGATGATTTATTAATTTATCAAGGCTTAGGTGTACCGGAAGTTTGGTTTTGGCAGAATAATCAATTTTTATTATATTATCTGCGTGGTAATAGGTATGAGCAAATAACTAAAAGTGAACTTTTACCAGATTTGGATTTAAGCCTGTTGGCAAGTTTGGTTATGTCAGGTGAAAAACCAAAAGATTTAGTCTCAAAGTTCCGTGAAAGCATTCGTAGATGAAATTTGATCTAGCAGGTTGGGTTACGCTACGTTCCACCCAACCTAAAAAACGGCTGATGATTGTTTATCCTTGTTATTGGTTTAACCAAGTTTCTAAATCAGCAACCTTAGAAAAGTCTAGTAATGCTTCTCCTAGATTTTCTAATTGTTCAATCGATAATCCTTTAATTCGCTCGATTAATGATTCATTAATTTCCCCAACACGGCGATTGAGCAGACGTATAATTAAATGTTGTTCTCCTTCCTGCCTTCCTTCCTGTCTTCCCTCTTGTTTGGCTTGTTCCCTGTCTCTTTGATAAAGTGGTTCTAATCGCATAACTAACTCCCTATCATCTGTTTCTAATTCTTGATTTACTCTCAAGTTTTCGCGCAAGTTGTAAACTAATTCCAGGGTTGCTTTTTGGTATGGATGATTTAATGGTAACGCTTGCAATTCGATAATTGCCTGCGACTGCACGCTTCCCCTACCCAAAAGCCTCAACCATAATGTTTCCGGTATCTGTGGTAATTGATGTATCGCTACAATTGCTGTCCGCAAAGCATCTGCGAGAAAATGTACTCCTGATAACCAACCTTCTTTTTGCATAGTTCCAAAGCTAGATAATCTAGTTTCAGATATCGTTGGAGTAAGAACCCACAATTTGGGAATTTCTGAGTCCTGAAGTTTAGTTTTATTTGCTTTAGCTTCTCGTCGTAAAAGAGCCTTGACTTCTAATAATTTTAGAATACAGTCGCATATTTCATCGGTAGAAGCTGGATTGCGGAATGGTTCTATGAGTGCAGGATTTTCAGCAAATCTTCCTAATAAACCCAGTATTTGTAAATTAGAGCTTTGCTGTTTGTCAGGAGTGAAGAAAACATCTATTTCTTTAATCTCTCCTGAGACTTTTTCTGATGACTTGACTTCTCCGTAATCTTTTAGCAATTCTTCCAGATAGTCTTTGGCAAATTTGTCATGTATGAAACGTGTCATTCAATTAGTTCTCTAGTTATTTAAATTATCAAGAGTTGGTGTAATGCGCGATCGCGTCCATGCGTGTCAACTCAAGCCTTGGCGAATGGAATTCGCGGCTACACAGGCAAAGTCCGCCTCCGCGGACTAAAGTCAAATTAAAGTTTTGAAACCCACGGAGGTGGGTTTTGATTGTGTAGACGCGGTTTCTAACCGCCCATTTCGCGTTCAGTTGACACCAATAGATCGCGCCAACTCCCTACACTCCCTATCTAATTAATAGACTCACTACATCACCTGATTCACCTAAACTACCTGCTATTACAGGTTTAGACCAAGAACCTACTTCTGCATAACCTATAGTATGCAACCGATGGGTAGTCGTCTTCACTACATTAGGACTATCGATTAGCAGGTGTTTTATCTTTTCTCTACTTACCTGGACTTGATTGCTGCTGTTATCTTGTAATGTCACAAATTCTTCTGCCATAACACACCTGTTTAATGTTGCAAAGTGGGATTAATCACTTTAATGCTTTATTGTACCGTACATACAAAACGTACCCTATAAAAGGTTTATTGAAACTTAACGATTTATGATGAGTCTTGATGATGTGCAAGAGTTGTTTGTGACAGAGAAGCGTCAGGGAAAAGAGTATCTTGGTTTCTATCTTCCAGAGGGTAAGAGGGAGCTGTTTAAGGAGTACTGTCAATTTATTGACAGTACTATGAAGGATGAACTGGAGAAGTTCGTTGACCAGTGCATATCCGATGCTAAGTTCGAGCAATACCGAGAAATGAAGCGTAGGTTAAAAGATAAGTGATGTTTCGTTCTACCCAATTTAAGATTTTTGGCTTGAACTGAACGGGAATCAGGTATAAAAGCGTAATTGGCTAGTTTATAAAAATGTTGTTAATTCAGTAATTTCACTAAGTCTTTTTTACATTAGTTTAAATAAACTACATATTGTATTTACATATTTGCTAAAATATTAGAATTATTAATTGCCAAAAAGCACGAAAAAACAAGCATGGCAGAGAAAAAAGTTAGACACATATTGGGTCTTTCTGGAGGTAAGGATAGTACGGCTTTAGCAGTATTACTGCATAAGGAAATTCCAGAGATGGAATATTTTTTTTGTGATACCCATAAAGAATTACCGGAGACTTACGAATATCTTGACCGCATCAAAGCACGTCTGGGGATTAAAATTCATTATCTCAGTGACAAACGAGGCTTTGACCATTGGTTAGCGATTCATGATGGTTTATTACCTTCACCCCAAATGCGTTGGTGTACGGTGAAGATGAAAATTAGGCCTTTAGAGGATTTTGTGGGGGATGATGAGGCTATTAGTTACATTGGTATTCGTGCTGATGAAAACCGTGATGGTTATATCTCCACTAAACCTAATATTAAACCTGTGTTTCCCTTTAAGGAAAAGGGTTTAGTTAAGGCTGATGTTATCCGGCTATTAGAAGATAGTGGAATTGGACTCCCTGATTATTATCGCTGGCGCAGTCGTTCTGGGTGTTTCTTCTGTTTCTTCCAACGCAAGTATGAATGGGTAATGTTAGCGCAGGAACATCCTAAGTTATTTCAAGAAGCCGTTGATTATGAGTCGAATCATAAAGACGGTAGAACCTATACATGGACAGATGGGGAAAGCTTATTGCAACTTCTAGAACGCAAGGATGAAATTATTGCTCAACATGAGAAGTCAATGGCTAAAGAAAAAAAGGCTGTTTTTAATTAATTATTACGTAGCTGAAGCATTAGAAGAAATTTTAGCTCAAGAAGATGATGCTTTACCTTGTTTGGCTTGTAATTTGTAATTTTATGAAATGCAAATTGTAAGTTTGGGAGCTTTAATATTAATTAAATATGTATGATTTACCAATTTCTGATAATTTAAATATTTCAGCTTTAGCAGGATTATTTGATTCAACAACAAATTCTTATAAGTACCTTTATTTTTTATCATTATTAGATATTTTAAAGAGAAAAGGTTTTGATAATTTATTACCTATTAGCTTTCGAGAAATTATTGTCGAAATTTTAGCTAATGCTTGGTATCCTCACAACTATTTTAAACTTTATTTTGGAACACAAGATCAAATAGCTAAGGCATTAGATAGCCTTGAACTAGAAATTACAGAACCAATCTTAAAATTTACAGATACAGATAAATCATTATTAAGACGAACAATTGATCAAAACGATTTGACAAAGATTATTAACGATTTTAAGAAAAATGTTCCTTTTCGATTAATACGTCCATTTTTATTAGAAAAATTGCGTGAATTTAATGTAAATTATGAAGTAGTTCTGAGAACTCCAGCAATAGCTAATCAATATTTTGATGTTTATAAACCCTTGTATCGTTTTAATTCAAATAGTTATAAAGATAGTAATAGTATTATTTTGCATCCAGAATGGATTAAATATTTAGAGGAAAATTACACAATAGTTAGGGGTTGGGCATCTTGGGAATGGCTAAATTATATGCAGCAAAGAAACCCCAGTACTCCTAATGTGGTTAATAAATTATTTATGCCACAAGAAAGAGATTCTTTAACAGAGCAGAAGAAATATTGGAAAACTGTTTTAGAATATCAAGATATTGAATGCATTTATTCTAAGGTTCTCTTAAATAAGAATGAAATTTCATTAGATCATTATCTGCCTTGGTCTTTTGTAGCTCATAATCAACTATGGAATGTAATTCCAACTACAAAATCTGTTAATTCTTCTAAATCTAACAATTTACCATCCGAAGAATATTTTCATGCTTTTGTAAAATTACAACATCGCGGTTTAACTGTTGCCTATGAAAATATATCTAAAAATCAATGGTTAAAATATACTGAGTCATTTGTATCTGAATTAAAAGTTAGTCAAGCTGATGATTTATTAAAATTAGAGGTTTTGAGTAACGCTTATAAAATAACAACTCTACCTTTAATTTCTTTAGCAACTATACAAGGTTTTAGCCCTAATTGGGTTTATGCCTAAGAAATAATGAACCCACTTTAGTAATTTGGTTGGCATATAGTGAAGAACTTTGTGAACAAGCAGTTACAGAATTTCAAAAAGCCTGGGACTGTTTAGGCGATAACTTCGTTAAGCTTCGCTAACGCACCACCACCACTTACCGCTTCTGGGGCAACCATGAGTTAGACTTAGCACAAGCTCAAGATGGCTTAGTAGTAGCAGGATTAGCGAAAGTCTATCACGCCGCAAAAAAGAGTATTCGCTTTATTAATCAACTGGGTGTGCGTTGTTCATTGGTAATTATCGATGAAGCCCATCAAGCAGTTGCCGAAACCTATAAACTCGTCTTAGATGCTTTAGTCATCCCCTACGACAAAACCGCCTTATTAGGTTTAACCGCCACACCGGGACGGACTTGGGCAGATATTAACACCGATGCACAACTAGCAAAATTCTTCGCCCAACAGAAAGTTACTTTAGAAATCCCAGGTTATGACAACCCGATTGATTATCTCGTCGATCAACAATACCTCGCTAAAGTTAACTATCGTTCCTTATTTTATGAAACAGGTATTGAACTAACTCCCCAAGACCTGAATCGGATTAATACAGAATTAGACATACCCCAATATATCCTCAATCGGTTAGCAGCAGACGAACAACGCAACCTCCGCATCATCCTAGAACTAGAAGCACTAGCCCAACATCATCAACGGATTATCGTTTTTAATACCTCCGTTGAACACGCTAGACTCATCGCTTCAATATTGCGTTTCAGAGGATTTAATACTGATGCTGTTACAGGTGATACCCCAAAATCAGAGAGAGAAAGGCTGATTCAAAGTTTTAAAGACGAACAGCCCCAAACCAAGATTTTATGTAACTACGGCGTTTTAACCACTGGATTCGATGCACCCAAAACCAGCGCCGCCGTTATCGCCCGTCCCACCAAATCCCTTGTCCTCTACAGCCAAATGGTAGGACGCGCCATTCGCGGACTCAAAGCTGGGGGTAATGCTACCGCCGAAATTGTCACCGTTGTGGATAGCCAACTCCCCGGTTTTGGTTCAGTAGCATCAGCTTTTCACAATTGGGAAGACGTTTGGAGGAAAAACCCATGAATGCTAACGCCCATGATATCGTTCCAACTCACCTGGCAGTTCAAGCAATGCGCGATAACGGTTATAAAAACGCCGCTTATGCGATCGCTGAATTAATGGATAATGCCATTCAAGCCGGTGCATCCCAAGTAGAGTTATTGTGTGGTGAACGAAAACAACAAGTAGAAGGGAGGAAGCGATCGCGCATTGAAAAAATAGCAGTATTAGATAATGGTCGTGGTATGGATGCTAATGTTTTACGTCTAGCCCTGCAATTTGGTAATGGTACATATTTAGACCAAGATAAACATACCGGAATCGGTCGTTTTGGTATGGGTTTACCCTCATCCTCCATTTCTCAATGCCAACGGGTTGATGTGTGGTCATGGCAAAATGGCATAGAAAATGCACTCCACAGTTATCTTGACTTAGATGAAATCAAAAATCGGCGAATGACCGAAGTACCAGAACCTACCGCTAGACCAATTCCAATGACTTGGACAAAAATCGGTCAGAAATTTGGTGACAGTGGGACATTAGTAATGTGGTCAAAAATCGACCGTTGTATGTGGCGAACAGGAAAAGCGATTATTGATAATTCTGAATTTGTGATCGGGAGAATGTATCGCAAATTTATCAATAGACATGAAGTCAAAATTCGGATGTTAGCATTTGATTTAGATGCTTTATATGACATCATTATAGAAAAATATGCTCTACCTAACGACCCTGGTTATCTAATCGAAAAAACCTCCTGTGATCCACCATTTGATAATCAGGCAATGTTCCAACATTGGCAGGGTGATACATCTTATGAAGCTATTTTTACTATTGATTTTCGTGAACAAGAACATGAAGTCAAAGTTCGCTTTTCCTATGCTAAAGAAGAAGCACGTCTAATAGAAGGAGTGAATAATCCAGGAAGTACACCTCATGGACAACACGCAAAGAAAAACATTGGAGTTTCTATTGTTCGTGCAGGTAGAGAACTAGAACTAGATACGGGAGTAGTCAATGGTTATGAACCTACAGAACGTTGGTGGGGTGTAGAAGTAGAATTTCCACCCTCTCTTGATGATATTTTTGGAGTCACTAATAATAAACAATCAGCCCGGAATTTTAGTGAACTTTTACAAGTCAATATTCAATCTTTATTAGAGGCAGGTAAAACAATTACCCAACTAAAAGAAGAACTCAAAGAAGACGGAGATCCCAAAAGTCCTCTTTTAGATATAGCTCATAAAATAAATAGTCAATTAAGTATTATCCGTGGTTTAATCAAGGCACAAACAAAAGGCACTCGTACCACGCCTGAAAAACGTCATGACCCTTACAAAACTGAGAAAGTAGCCACTACAGTTACCCAAGAACGTCAATCCCAGGGTTACAAAGGTCAAAGTGATCTAGATGAACAATTACCCAAAGAAGAACGAAAACAAGTCATTAAAGAAACTTTAAAAGAAGAAGGAGTTACAGAAAGCAAAGCCGAATTACTAGCAGCAACTACAGTAGATGATGGCTTAAAATATACCTTTGTTGAAGCTCCTCTTGATACTTCTGCTTTCTTCTCAGTTAAACCCAGAGGAGGAGCAATTATTGTTACTTTAAATACCAATCATCCTGCTTATCAAAATTTAGTAGAAATCTTAGAGGAGGACGTAGATAAAGCCGATATAGAT
The DNA here is from genome assembly GCF_034931145.1 of Nostoc sp. UHCC 0252. Lineage (NCBI taxonomy): Bacteria > Bacillati > Cyanobacteriota > Cyanophyceae > Nostocales > Nostocaceae > Nostoc > Nostoc sp. UHCC 0252. The sequence continues at coordinate 88,206 of NZ_JAYGHE010000007.1, forward strand.
ACTTTACGTTCTCGGTTGATCAACTCATTAGATGGATTGAAGTTACTACTAATGGCATGGGCAAGGTATGAGGATGAACAACCAGATGGTAAACGTAAAGAAAATGCTCAAGATACTCGCATTGATTGGGGGAGAGTTGCTAGAAGATTTTTAGAGAATGAGTTATGAAATGATAAACTATAGATCGTCAATTAATTGAGGCACAATAGAATCAAAGACACTATAAACACGCAATGACTACTCAATTGATGGTTCAACCCTCATCTTTAATATCTTCTGGTATCAAGATGAGCGAATTTGGTGACATTTATCTGTTTAAATTTACCGATGAGCTACAGTCTCGCTTTGAAGAACTGTTGGAAAAGAAAAAAGCTGATGCACTCACTTCTCAAGAAGAAGCTGAATATGTCGGTATCTCGGAATTAGAGCGAATCTTTACCTTGATTAACGCTCAACTAGCGGCGAAAACTAAATGGTGTCCGAACCAACTCGAAAATTTGTAAGACAACGAGCGAAATATCTTTGCGAATACTGCCACTCTCCAGAATACTTAAGTCCAGACCGTTTTACCATTGACCATATTATGCCGCAGTCTTTGGGCGGCTCTGATGAACTGGATAATTTGGCTTTAGCTTGTCATCGCTGTAATGAGCGTCACTATAATTTTACAACGGCTACTGATCCTAAAACCCAAGAACAAGTCCCTCTATTTCATCCCCGTCAGCAAAAATGGTCTGACAATTTTATCTGGACAAAAGACGGTATAAAAATTTTAGGTACAACTTCTACAGGGAGAGCTACTAGTGAGAGATTTGATTTCAATGATGAGCGTCGAGATGAGCCTTCGATTCAAGTGGCTCGTCGTTTTTGGGTAGAAGCGGGTTGGCATCCCCCGCAATCAGATCCACGTCAAGGATAAGATAAAGCTTATGGAGTGAACGATGATTAATGATTAATACTATACTGACTAATCAAAATCCTGAATTAACTAAAAATTATATTATTAAACTGTTAGACCAATTAACTATTGATTATCAAAATACTAAATCAGAACGAAAAGCGATCGCTCATCAATCTTCTACATCTGAAGAAGAATTTACAGTGTTAGAAGAAATTGAACTATTAACTACAGATATTCGGGGTTATGCTAGCCAAATTAAAGCCACAGGTTCTATAGACAACCCACAAGAAGCAATTAAAGAATTACAACATAAGCGAGTATTTGATATTCCTAATGTCACTCAATTTTATTTTAATAATTCTCAGCAATATGATAATACTAAATATTATTTACGGATGCTAGATTACCTACGATTAATAATTTTAGAATATTTAACTATTCAGTAAAGCCTTAAAAAAAATATGTAAAAAATTTCAAGCGGAAAATTTTGACAGGCAATGACTACACAAGAAAAAATAATTTACCTTGATTACCATTCAACGACTCCCGTTGACCCTAGAGTAGCAGAAAAAGTCATGTACTATATGACTACTGCTTTTGGTAATGCAAATAGTGTAGCTCATGGTTATGGAAATGAAGCAGCACAAGCAGTTAAACAAGCTCGTCAACACATAGCTGAATTAATCAATGCTTCTGTCAAGGAAATTATTTTTACATCTGGTGCAACAGAAAGTATTAACTTAGCAATTCAAGGACATATTTCTCAACAAAATACTCCCGCCAAAATAATTGTTTCCCCAGTTGAACACAAAGCGGTTTTAGATACCTGCAAAGTATTAGCCAAAAAAGGACTTGCGGAAATAATTTGGTTAAATGTCAATCAACAAGCCCAAATTGATTTAGAATATCTAGAAAAAATCTGCTCTGGCGGTGCTTCCTTACTCTGTGTGATGGCTGCTAATAATGAAGTGGGGACAATTTACCCAGTAGAAAAAATTGGAGCGATCGCACAAAAATACTATATCCCTTTTTTATGTGATGCTTCCCAAGCAGTCGGTAAAATTCCCCTCAACTTCCAAGACTGGGGAATTACCTATCTAGCTATTTCTGGGCATAAACTTTATGCACCCAAGGGAGTTGGTGCATTAGTAGTGAAAAAAGGTTATCACCTTCAACCCCTTATTTACGGTGGCGGACATCAACAGGGACTCAGATCGGGTACACTCAATGTCCCCGGAATCGCTGGTTTGGGGGAAGCTTGCAGATTGAGACGATTGGAAATGGAAGCAGATGAAAATGCGATCGCACTTTTACGAGATCAGCTACAAAATCTACTCAAGGCTCAAATTCCTAATTTACTGGTGAATGGAGACTTAAACAACCGTTTATCAGGTAACTTACATATTTCTATCCTTGACATCCCTAATAGTGCCATTATTGCTAGAGTTCGCCATCAATTAGCTATTTCTACAGGTGCGGCTTGTTCATCAGGTATTGTCGCGCCATCTCACGTTCTGCAAGCGATGAATCTTGGAGAAAATATAATTGAGGGAGCGTTAAGAATTGGTATTGGGAAATTTACAACCAAAGAAGAAATCGAAAAAGCATCTTCTGCGATCGCCAATGCAGTAAAGGCTATTTTGAGCCTAAAATAATAAAACCCTTATTAGGGCTTTAAGAGTAATATTTTCAACTACACAAAATATGTCAACTTGTCAAACAATTTGGCAAGCGACACTTATGATTTCGCAAGTTGTCGGTAGCGTTCCTGAACTTCTTGAATCGAAAACAAAGTTTCAAACTTCAATCCAGCTGACTGGTACAACTCACCTCCACCTTGCTGTCGATCTACCAGTGAAATTATTTGATTTACGGTATAACCTGCATCCTTAAGACGTTCAACTGCTTTCAGAGCAGATTGCCCAGTTGTCACCACATCTTCCAAAACTACTACTTTTGCACCTTCTGGTAAAGTGGGGCCTTCTATATAAGCTCTCGTTCCATAACCCTTGGCTTCCTTGCGAACAATCAGCGCTGGTATTGGCCGGTTTTCATAAACAGAAACTATACTCACTGCTGTCACCATCGGGTCAGCCCCCATTGTTAAACCACCTACAGCTTGTGTATCTACAGGTAGTAAAGGAAATAGTAATCGTCCCACAGCCAAAGCGCCTTGAGGATGGAGTGTTACTTGTGTCTTGTTGACGTAATAAGAACTACGCAGCCCAGAAGAGAGAAGAAAATCACCTTCTTGATAAGCAAGTTGGCAAAATAAATCTAGTAGCTTGTGGCGCAGGGCGGTCAAATCAGGGGTGGTTGCCCAAATATCTGAGTGGGTAAGAGTTTCAGTAGGATACGTCATTACAAAACATTAAAAGTTGTGCTACACCAAAGGTTGAACTCATCAGAGTTCTGAAATTAAGCATAAATTAAGATTGCCCAAAAATTGAGGAGTTAGGAAGGTGGGTATAAAATTTAAAACCTTTGGTGGTTTATTGGTACTGCTTGCTGCTGGTATTGCTTTTCCCTCAGTTGCATCCGCCCAAACGGAAACCCGCAAAACTGAAACTACGAATGATGCATTTGAACGAGCTTATTTTCGTCACGATCGCAATTTCTACGAAAATGGCAGCAGCCTTAAGCGTCAGCTAGACGTATTTTTCGGATCTGGTACTGGTTTCGGTGGTTCTTTCCCAGAAAATGAAATTGCCCGCGATGCTGAGTTGGTTAACACCTTATATCATGATGCCCTGACTCAGCAAGTTGGCAACGATCCTTATATTCGCACCCCTGATTTACCAAATCCCTACAACACATCGCTGATGATGTCTCCTCGTTTTAATAGCAGCCAACTCAAAGTAGGAACTGAATTCAGGTTTGAAACTTTACCACCTCGGTAATATTAGGGAGTGGGGAGCAGGGGATTATAATTAATAACCAACACTTCAGCAACACTCAACACCAGCGCCCATGCCCCATGCTCCATATTCTTTATTAGTATTCCTTGATGATTCAATGCGCCCTGCTGGAATCGAACCAGCCTGAAGACGAATTATGAGTTCGTTGCCTCCCCAATCGGCCAAAGGCGCTTGTTTTTTTGAGTTTTGGGTTTCTACGAGTAAATTAATTTAACTCTTATGTCAACTTTATTTGCTAATTTTATAGTGAGGCAAATACCTCATCCACTGAGTTTAGCCAATTCCGTAATTATAGCACAAATTTACCACGTGTGAATACTGGACACTAGTTCACCAAATTTTTATACTACATAATTTAATCATGAAATAGTACAGACTAATATTGATTAAGTTCCTTTAAGGATTGAGGTCAAAAGCTTCACTATTCTTAAATAGACCAGCATTCTTATGCGATCGCTTATCAGCAATGAAAATAAATTCTACTGTACTTCTTACTTTGATTTTGTTAATCCTGATGATGGGAGCAGGTTCTGTGAGTGCCTTTTTGGGGTTTGAACTGGGGAGTTCAGCACTTAAAGGCGTTACCACACCAGATGGGCGGCCTACGACCAAATTCGCCAGCAATAAGGCAAATAGCTCTCAACAGGGAGGGCTAGTGCTATTAAAAGAGGAAGAAATTCTGAAAGTTGTCAAGGCGCGAATTGACGGTAAGACTAAGGCCGCTAAATCGGAAAAGCTAGAGGAAGATGACGAAGAAACCAATAACAGCAAGCAGAAGCCAGAGGAGAAACCCCCAGAAGTGGTTGAAGAAAAACCTCTGCCAGGTTTTCCAGTTACTGCCCAAAGTGAGGGCGTAACCATGACTGTGCAATCTGCCCGCTATTCTGGTGGTGATTTACTACTGAAAGTGAAAATGCAGAACAAAGGTAAGGATTCTGTGCGCTTTTTGTATAGCTTTTTAGATGTTACCGATGATAAAGGACGAACCCTAAGTGCGAGTACAGAGGGTTTACCAACAGAATTGCCTGTAAATGGGCCAGCATTTTCAGGTACAGTGAGCATTCCCACGGCTTTACTTGATGATGTCAAGAAAATATCACTTGCTCTTACTGATTATCCCGCTCAAAAATTGAAGTTAGAGGCATCGGATATTCCTGTGGAAAGGTAGAAAAGGATTGGGAATTGGGGATTGGGAATTGGGAATTAAGGATTGGGGATTGGGAAAACACTTTCTTTATCCCCTTGTCCTCCTCATCTTCCCCATTACCCATTCCCCATTCCTTTAAATGGAGGGCGTGAGTTTTACACGAGCTTTGGCAGTGAGTGGTTTTCCTAATTTGATCTGGACGGATGTGGCGCTGCGGTTGTTGTCAGTGCTACTACTGATTGCCATAAATGCCTTTTTTGTGACTGCGGAATTTTCGATGGTGAGCGTGCGGCGATCGCGTATTCACCAGCTAGTTAAGGCAGGGGATGTTCCAGCGATCGCAGTCGAAATGCTACAGCGTAGTATTGACCGACTGCTATCTACCACCCAGTTAGGCATTACCCTTTCTAGTTTGGCACTGGGATGGATTGGAGAAAGTACGATTGTCGTACCGGTAAGTACATGGTTAAAATCCTGGCCTTTACCCGGTGGGATGACTAACTCCCTGGCTCATTCCCTATCAATTCCCATTGCCTTTTTCTTAATTGCCTATTTGCAAATTGTCATCGGAGAATTATGTCCCAAATCCTTAGCAATGCTGTACTCAGAACAGCTAGCTCGCTTTTTGGGCCCTTCAGTAAAAGCGATCGTACGTTTTTTTGGCCCCTTCATCTGGATTCTTAACCAATCAACTCGTTTTTTATTGCGGATTTTTGGTATCCAATACACAGGACAAGGCTGGAGGCCGCCTGTAACTCCCGAAGAATTGCAACTGATTATCTCTACAGAATGGGGATCTACGGGTTTACAGCGTGCAGAACGAGAACTGCTCAACAATGTCTTTGAATTTGGGGATGTCATGGCTCAAGATGTGATGATCCCCCGCACCAGTATTATCACGCTGCCAAAAGATGCTACCTTCCAGACATTACTTAGAGAAATGGCTGATACTGGTTACTCACGCTACCCCGTGATTGGTGAATCTTTAGACGATGTTCGCGGCATTATTTATTTTAAAGATTTGGCACAACCTTTAGCTGTCGGAAAACTAAGCTTAGAGACACAAATCCAACCTTGGATGCGTCCCGTCCGGTTTGTTCCAGAACACACGCCCTTAAGTGAACTTTTGCCAATGATGCAGCAAGAGAAACCCGCTATGGTCATGGTAGTGAATGAATTTGGCGGTACTGTAGGACTCGTGACAATAAAAGATGTCATTGCCGAAATCATTGGCGACGCAAGCGTTCCTGAAAGCAGTGACGACTTACTGATTCAGATGTTAGATGAGCAAAAATTTCTGGTGCAGGCACAAGTTAACCTCGAAGACCTCAATGAGGTTTTGCATCTCAATTTACCCCTGACTAGAGAATACCAAACACTAGGGGGCTTTTTGCTGTATCAGTTACAGAAAATTCCTGTCAAAGGCGAAACTTTCTGTTATGAAAATCTCGAATTCACTGTGGTATCAGTTGTTGGCCCACGCCTGCATCAAATTCAACTGCGACGGTTAGAAGAGTTAGGAGTTGAGAGACGCGATTAATCGCGTCTGTACAGGAGTTAGAAGTTATGGATTTTAACTCCTCACTCCTCATTCAAGAATCATAGACCACTGGATCGATAAGCCCCAATTCGGCAAAAGCTGCCAACCGCAAGCGACAAGAATCACATACACCGCAAGCGACATCACCACCGGCATAGCAAGACCAAGTTAGCTCCCAAGGAACTCCCAATTCATTCCCCAGTTGGATGATTTCAGTTTTTTTCAAATTGATTAGGGGTGCAACAATCTTAATTGGTTGTCCCTCACGCCCTTGTTTGGTTCCCAGACGAAAAACTTCTTGCATTGCCTGAATATAGTCGGGACGACAGTCAGGATATCCTGAGTAATCTAAGGCGTTGACACCGATATAGACACGTTCAGCTGCGATCGCCTCAGCGTAACCAAGAGCAAAGCTTAAAAAGATGGTATTACGAGCCGGAACATAAGTTACAGGAATATTTTGAGCCATTTCATCCAGCGATCGCTCCTGGGGTAAATCAATGGCATCATCGGTAAGTGCGGAACCGCCCCATTGCCGTAAATCAAAATTCACTACCTGATGTTTTGCGATCGCTGCCTTTTGAGCAACCTTGAGGGCTGACTGTAACTCTCTTCGATGTCGCTGCTGGTAATCAAAAGAGATCCCATGACATTCACAGCCATCAGCCTTAGCTTGATACAGAATTGTAGAAGAGTCCAATCCCCCAGATAACAGAATTACAGCTTTCATCTCAGTTGCAAATTTTAAATTTAAAATTACCAAATCACACCTCAACCAGATGCCAGAAGGCAATACCAAGGAGAAAATACACTTAAGTCTTACTGAATGTTTTAAAGTTCATAAAAAGACATATATTTTTGGTAGGAAGTATCAAAGGCAAAGGAAACCCGAACTATCTATACAAAAGATATTTAGATTACGGGAACTGATCGCAAACTTTGAAATTCTTCATAAACATAGGCTCTATGTTACCATCTGGATGGTTTTAGACGGATCGTAACTGGCTTTCGAGTATAAACGCCAACGGCCGTAGCGTCTCTATATTTGGTGGTTGAGGAGAGAATAATAGTGCAAGATAGCATGTCAGTGGCAGAACCGAATCTATATACACAGCGCAACCAGCCACGACCGATCCGCATAGGCGTGATTGGAGTGGGTAACATGGGACAACACCACGCTCGCGTGCTGAGTTCAATGAAAGATGTTGAACTGGTCGGAGTGGCAGATATTAACGTCGAACGAGGATTAGAAACTGCCAGTAATTACAAGGTGCGTTTTTTTGAAGATTACTGTGACCTGCTACCCCTTGTGGAAGCAGTTTGTGTAGCTGTTCCCACCCGTCTGCACTATGCCGTGGGTATCAACTGTCTGTTAGCGGGAATTCATGTTTTGATTGAAAAACCCATCGCAGCCAGCATTTCTGAGGCAGAGTCTTTAGTAAATGCCGCAGCTGAGTCTGGGTGTATCCTGCAAGTAGGCCATATTGAGCGTTTCAACCCAGCTTTTAAAGAACTAAGCCAAGTTCTAAAAACAGAGGAATTACTGGCGCTAGAAGCCCACAGAATGAGTCCTTACTCACATCGGGCAAACGATGTTTCGGTTGTGCTGGATTTAATGATCCATGACATTGACCTACTTTTGGAACTAGCTGCTTCCCCAGTCACAAAATTGACTGCTAGCGGGACTCGCTCCTTAGACTCTGGTTATCTAGATTATGTAACCGCCACCTTGGGGTTTGCCAATGGTATTGTTGCTACTCTGACAGCCAGTAAAGTCACCCACCGCAAAATTCGTCGGATTGTCGCCCATTGCAAAAATTCATTTACTGAGGCAGATTTTCTCAAGAATGAAATTTTGATTCACCGACAAACGACTGCCAATTCTCTCACCGACCACCGACAAGTACTTTATAGGCAAGATGGTGTAATTGAAAAAGTCTACACCAGCAACATTCAACCCTTAAGCGCAGAATTGGAACATTTTGTCAACTGTGTACATGGTGGCAATCAACCCTCAGTCGGTGGTGAACAAGCTCTCAAAGCCCTGAGACTGGCAAGCTTGATTGAACAGATGGCGCTTGAAGATCGAGTTTGGAATCCATTAGACTGGCAATCGGAACCAAGAGTACAATCATTAACCCCGACAGTCTAGAAGAGGACAAAGGGGAATAAGGGAGCAAGGTGGGACAAGGGGAAACTTTCTCTCTCCTCTGGCCCACAACTGCAACCTCATAAGAAAACCCTAAAATATATTTTTAAATTTGCCATCAAATCTTTAGATCCCCCTTAATCTTTTTAAAAAACTGAGTAAGGGGGATCTAAATAATTAGAAAATAAAACTCAGTGTTCCTGGAAAACCTTTTTCCTTTATTCCTTCAGAATTGATTATGCCACTGCTAGCATTTTTGTTTTACACAACATTAGGTAGCGCGGCTTGAGTGGGTTTGCTAACATACTCAGAATACATATTGGGTAGTCAGTATGAACTTGTGGACAAGTACCTCGCTCCTGTATCCAAAATCGTACTTGGGGGTTTGGTTCTAGCGTTTGTTTTCTGGATATTCAAGCGCCAGTTAAGACGTACTAGAAGATGAAACACGGACGCTTTTGGTTTGAAAGCAGTGAAAGCAGGGGTTACATCTGGCCAAAATTCGCCTACACTATGCCAAATAATACTAGATGTGCGTTGGCATGAGCTTATCGGAGATACGTCCGAAATTAATTTTTGGCGTATTTCTAGCTACACTTGACGCAACCTAGAATTTCTGGTTGCTCGCATTTTTGTAAGATGAGCATGACAACTTTTTACAGTTAAGTTTGAACTAGGAGCTTTCATGACAGACCAACCTTCCGCCGCTAACCCTATGAATAGTGCTGCTATACCCATGAATAGGCAGCCGTTAGCATCGACGACTCCCATAAATGCTGTTAATAATAATTCTCCTTCCACTACCAAGCCAGGCGGTGGTTCCGGGAAAACCATTCTCAGTGTTGATTTAGGTAGAACTTCCACAAAAACTTGTGTGAGTCGTGAACCCGGCAGTGTGGTGTTCGTACCTGCCAACGTCAAGCAGATGTCGATAGAACAAGTACGCGGTGGTGTTTTTGAAGCTAGAGCTACTGACCCTTTAATGGATTTGTGGCTGGAGTATCAAGGCAATGGATATGCTGTTGGTCAACTAGCAGCAGATTTTGGGGCGAATCTAGGAGTCGGCCAATCTAAGGTAGAGGCTGCACTAGTAAAAGTGTTAGCAAGTGCTGGCTACTTCAAGCTCAGAGACGATATCTCAGTTGTACTTGGTCTGCCTTTTCTTTCTTTAGAGCAATTTGAAAAGGAAAAAGCACAGTTGATTAGCCAAGTAGGTGGCCCTCATGTGTTGAACTTCCGAGGCGAATCTGTGTCGCTCAACGTCAATAAGGTATGGGTAATGCCAGAGGGTTACGGCAGCCTGCTGTGGTCTGAAGCTCAACCGAAGAAAAGTCCTAGCAGTCCCGATTTTACAAAAATATCGGTAGCGATCGTTGATATCGGACATCAAACCGTCGATCTTTTGATGGTAGATAACTTCCGTTTTGCCAGAGGTGCTTCTAAGAGCGAAGACTTCGGTATGAATAAGTTTTATGAATTGGTGTCTGCCGAAATCGAAGGAGCAGATAGCCAATCTCTGGCGCTGATTTCTGCTGTTAATAAACCCAGAGGTGAACGCTATTACCGTCCTAAAGGCGCTAGCAAGCCCACCAACCTAGACGATTTTCTTCCCAACCTTACAGAGATGTTTTCACGCGAAATCTGTAGCCGTGTGCTAGCCTGGTTGCCAGAGCGCGTCACCGATGTGATTCTCACTGGCGGCGGTGGTGAGTTCTTCTGGGACGACGTTCAGCGTCTACTCAAAGAAGCAAAGATTAATGCTCATTTAGCAGCACCTTCACGACAGGCGAATGCTTTGGGGCAGTATATTTATGGAGAGGCACAATTATCCTCCAATCGCGCTGCTAGGGCATAAAGCTGATGTTCCAATGGTCAAAAAAGGTAGTTAAATCCGTCACGTTCAACCCAGAGCTTGCTGATGAAAGCTTGTTAGCGCAAGTAGAAAGTTATTTGGAAAAACAACCAGACAAGACTTTCAGCGACCTCTGTAAAGAAGCCTTGTGGCAATCTTTATGTGTACCGGAATCTGTACAACCTGCTCCACAAACAGCAGCAACAACACCGGTTGAACAACAAATCGGTGAACTGCAACGTCAAGTGGCTGGACTTGAGGAACGTTTTTTTGCCAAGGGATCTAATCGTTTGGAGGCGATGGAACACCATCTATTGCAACTTTCTCAACAAGTTGCACAATTGGCGCTCATAGTCAACGATCGCTCGTTCGTCCCGTCTCCAAGTCAATTAGAAGTAGTAAATAATACTTCTTATACTGTTGCTACCCCTCCTCAAGAGGTTGACCCCGTAATCAGTCGCCTTAGTCAGTTTCTCGATGATTTTTAAGGAACAATCCAGTTTGTGAGCAGTGTCTGCTCATGTTAACAATCCTTAATAGTTAATACTATTAAGGATTATTAATGTTTATATATAGAAATATTGGGATTATTGAGATTTGTATAGATGAGGCGATCGCTCATAACTGAAACAGCAGATTTTACCCAATAGTAACTGTGAGCAATAACCTAAAAATACCGGATTTTGATGCCAATCTGATCGTGTCCGAAGCTGAAAATATCGCAAAACTTAGTGCTGGGATGTTCTGGAATGATTCTGTGAAAACAGTTTTATCCGTCTGTTGTAATTCGCCTGAATTATTTCCATATTTAAAAGTATGCAATTCTCGCTTAGATTACATTACTAAGTGGTTAAATAAGTATTTTGGTGGTTATAATAATCGAGCCTCAAAGCGAACTAGTAAAAAGATAGGAACTGTTTCAGACGAAATTATTGACACGATTCTTTCAGTTCGTTTACCGACTCTCAACACTGATGGCATTAATCACATAAAGGATGCTCATCGTCTTTCCATGTCGGCAGAAAACATCTTAGGACTTCTTTTAGAAGAATATCTTGCCGAAAAATTGTCATTTTATGGTTGGTACTGTGCTTGGGGAGAGACTATAAACAAGGTTGATTTTTGCACCAATCAAGGTGATCTATTACAAGTTAAAAATCGTAGTAATTCTGAAAATAGTTCGAGCAGTAGTGTCCGTAAAGAAACTATCATTCGGAAATGGCATAGAGTTAATGCTAAAAATGGAGTTTACTATTGGAAAAAGCTGAATCAATTAATAGGATGTTCTGATCTTTCTGAAGAAGATTTTGCCATCTTTGTTAGACAAACTATCACTGAAAATCCCGCAGCATTGTATGTAGAAAGTAGTAACTATTGGCAACAAATTCAGTAATGGAAGTCCTAAAAATAATCACCAGGCTGTGAATTTAGTGATTAAATAGTGAAAGCTGTTCAAAGACTGGTATCCCTTTAGGTTTTTCCTGTCTAATTAGACTATGTAAATAGTCACCAATAGCTTGAGCTAAGAGTACAGGTACAGCATTACCTATCTGTCTGTATTTAGAGGCTGTCGAACCATAGAAAATCCACGAATCTGGAAAGGTTTGAATCCTGGCGCACTCTCGAACACTTAGAGGACGAAGTTCCTCTGGATGACACATATCTGTAGCCTTTTGGTAAGGACTTGTAGTAACAGTAGGAGACGGCTTATCCCAACATAACCTTCTGTAAAACCCTACTTTCCCGCCTCCAGATTTGTAAGCGCCTCCCATTGCTTCTTTTATCAAGTCATTAGGTAAATCTCTCCAGTTTTGACCACTTTTTAAAAGCTTTAAATATTGAAGACGGTTTTTTGAGTAAGAAGTATACTCTGGTTGTGGATCCTTTAAGTTGATCAGAGCATCTTTAAGAGTGCGCCATTGAGGTAATAAAGAGCCATCTTTACTATGAGTAGGCAAAGGGAATGTAGCCGATTCACCATCTCTTGAGCCAATAAAGATTACTCGCGCTCTGTTTTGCGGAACACCGTAATCTGCTGCTTCCATTACTTTATAAATAACTTGATAACCAAGGCGCTTCATTTCTTCTAGAACAATCTCAAGAGCGCTCCCTTGCATTTCATCTAGTTCCAGAGGAGCATAACCCGTTCCTCGTTCCAGATGAGGTCTATGACGAATAGGAGCCGAGAGTAAACCTTTAACATTCTCCATGACAAAAAAGCGTGGCTGCAATTGTTCAACAATACGTATAAAGTCCATAAACAAGCTGCCACGAGGATCCATAACTGAACCACGTTTTCCTGCTGTGCTGAAGGGTTGACAAGGGGGGCCACCAGTTACTAAATCTACTTCTCCAATACGTAGAGGTCTATCAAGGTTAATAACATATCCCCCTTCCTCCAAAAGATTTTGAGCAGTGATTTTCTGTATATCTCTTGCTACGGCACTATTTAGGTGAGGTCGGTTGAAAGCTATAGTCTTCGCAGCATCAGGATCTTTTTCAACAACACTTACTATCTGAAAACCTGCCTGTTCTATCCCAATATCTAGTCCACCTGCTCCTGTAAATAAACTGATTGATATTGCCCGATTGTCTATCACTGCTTTTATCCTTACAGCCTTAATCAAATATACGATTTGCTGGAACCCTCAAGTCTGCTTCATGCTAACGATAAATACCTGCAATTCTAATAGTGTAAGCCTTTTGAAACAGTATGTTACAAAGGCGCTATTCTCTTTTAAATGTGGCAGGGGTAGACGGGCTTATCGTTAGACATTGCATTTGTACAATGCACAAATTTGCTCACTTTTGTATTGAATATCATTAGTACATATTTTTACTAGATTCTTTTTTTACTCTGCACACTGTATAAATGCTAGAATCCTCAAGTAGACAGTTAGGATACTTAGATGCCAGTTGTAGCTAACTCAATCAAGTTTGGTACAGACGGCTGGCGGGGCATTATTGGTGACGAGTTCACCTTTGAACGCCTAGCCCTGGTCGCGCCAGTTGCCGCAAAAGTATTATATAATACATATTTTTCTACAGTGGGTAGCCGGACAATAATTGTCGGTTACGATCGCCGATTCATGGCTGAAGATTTTGCTCGTGCTGTCGCCGATACTGTCTCTGCTGTCGGTTTTGACGTGCTACTGAGCGAAACCTTTGCTCCAACCCCAGCTTATAGTTGGGCTGCAAAAGAACTCAATGCTTTAGGGGCATTGGTAATTACAGCTAGCCATAATCCAGGTACATATTTAGGTTTAAAAGTCAAGGGTTGTTTTGGTGGATCAGTACCGCCAGAAGTGACAAAAGAGATCGAAGCACAGTTGTCGGTGGGAGTACCATTAGCAGCTACCCCAGGTAAGCAAGAGAAATTCGATCCTTGGCCCAGTTATACTCAAGCGCTAGAAGGTAAAGTTGATATCGCCAAACTTCGAGAAGCGATCGCATCTGGCAAACTAACGTTATTTGCTGATGTCATGCATGGTGCTGCTGCTGGCGGATTGGCGAGACTACTAGGCAATCAGGTTAAAGAAATCAACTCAGAACGTGACCCCCTATTTGGTGGCGGTGCGCCGGAACCCTTACCCAAATACCTTTCAAAGCTATTTGGAGTCATCAAAGCTCACCGAGAAACCGATAAATCAGGTTTAACGGTGGGGTTGGTATTTGATGGAGACTGCGATCGCATTGCAGCAGTAGATGGAGAAGCAAATTTCCTAAGCTCTCAAGTATTAATACCGATATTAATCGACCACTTAACCCTACGGCGCGGCTTTACTGGGGAAATAGTCAAAACCGTTAGTGGTTCTGACTTAATGCCCCTTGTAGCAGCATTACATAACTTGTCAGTCTTTGAGACAGCAGTTGGTTATAAATACATCGCTGACAGAATGTTGGTAGCAAAAGTGTTGTTGGGTGGCGAAGAGTCGGGAGGAATCGGCTATGGTAGCCATATTCCCGAACGCGATGCGCTGCTGTCAGCATTGTATGTGCTAGAGGCGATCGTAGACTCTGGTTTGGATTTAGGTGAGTATAATCGCTACTTGCAAAAACAAACAGGCTTTACCTCAGCTTATGATCGCATTGATTTACCCTTAGCAAGTATGGAAGTGCGATCGCGTCTTTTGCAACAACTGCAAACCGAACCCTTAACGGAAATTGCAGGTAAAGCAGTGATTGATTGCCAAACAATTGACGGCTACAAATATCGCCTCGCGGATAAAAGCTGGTTAATGATTCGGTTTAGCGGTACTGAGCCAGTTTTACGCCTCTACTGCGAAGCCTCAACAATTGAGCAAGTGCATCAAACTCTTGCTTGGGCAAAACAGTGGGCGGGGTAAAATTCATTATTAGTCATTAGTCATTTGTCCTTTGTCCTTGGTAAATGACCAATGACTAATATACCAATGACCAATGACTAATCACAAATGACTAAATTACTTGTAGTAGCTACAGGAAATCCAGGTAAGTTGCGGGAAATGCAAGCTTACTTGGAAAATTCTGGTTGGGAATTAACCCTCAAACCGGAAGAATTGGAAATTGAAGAGACGGGCGAAACTTTTGCCGCTAACGCTTGTTTGAAAGCATCACAAATTGCTAAAGCTACAGGAAACTGGGCAATTGCGGATGATTCGGGCTTGCAGGTAGATGCTCTCAATGGCGCACCAGGGGTATATTCTGCACGTTACGCCAAAACTGACTCAGAACGCATTGCTAGGCTATTGAAAGAATTAGGCAACGAAGCCAATCGGCAAGCGCAGTTTGTTTGTGTAGTAGCGATCGCTCGTCCTGATGGTGCGATCGCATTACAATCTGAAGGTATCTGTCCTGGTGAAATTCTTCACGCACCTCGTGGTAATGGTGGTTTCGGGTACGACCCAATTTTTTATGTCCAAGAATTGCAATTGACCTTTGCTGAGATGACACGGGAATTAAAGGGGTCAATAAGTCATCGAGGCAAGGCTTTTAAAGCTTTACTTCCGCAACTAGAGAGAGTTAAGAGCTAGGAGTAGAGACGCGATCAATCGCGTCTGTTAGGATTTATGAATTCTGTTAAATCTTCATTCATTTAGTCCTGACTCACAACTCATAACTCTTAACTCATAACTTTTTTAAACCGCTTCTGTGTTCTTTTCGCCGGTACGAATCCGAATCACTTGCTCAACAGGCGAGATGAAAATTTTACCATCGCCAATTTCACCAGTGCGAGCAGCAGCAATAATTTTGTCTACCACCATATCAACTTGATTATCGTCAACAACGATTTCCACTTTGAGTTTTTGCAGAAACTCGACAGTGTACTCAGAACCTCGATACCGTTCAGTTTGTCCTTTCTGCCGTCCGAACCCTCGAACCTCAGAAACGGTCATACCGACAATACCAGCGTTAACCAAAGCAATTTTTACCTCATCTAATTTAAATGGACGGATAATAGCTTCTACTTTTTTCATCTTCTTGACTCCTGACTTCTACTAGCTTCGTTTATATATCTAACCAGATCCTTTGTCTGAAGCTGTAACTACCAGTGCTTTTCCTAAAAGATATGTAATAATTACCACTTTTTTAAGGTGTAGATTCTTTGCCTGATGTTGAGACATGAGAACCAGCAAGGATTTATTCATTAGATAATCTTTGAATTCTAATATAAAAAATTTGCTGGCAAGCTAGGATTTTATGTAGTTTTTATAACCTAAAAACAGATAAATTCCACTATGTAGCAGATATCTTTAGATATTTAGATAGTGTTTGCATAGAAATATACTTGGTAGCCCAATACCCTGCTGCTGCCGACTGTGGGAGTGTCAAACTAACGCTTCTGATGTTCAAACAAGGGACGCACAACGAAATATCCAGCGCTAAAGGCAGTAAGCATGATTAACAAGATAGTGATAATTAACCACCAGCCATTGATTCCTTTGGCATCTGGCTCAGTAGTGGAATAATAACTTACTTGTTGCTCTTCTATAAAAACTGGTTGTTGTATCGGGAAATTCATTTCCATTGCAGGTGAAGAAAAGTTTTGGCGGTGGCTTTTTGCGGGTGGGGCTTTGGGGGCAACAGGTGGATGCGGATGAGCAACCTGCTGACGTGGAGGTACTTGAGTTGCTGGCTGGTTGGCAGCGCTTTTCACGCCGCTAGAAGCTTGAGCAGTTTGGTGATAATTAGGTGTAGCATGGGAATCCGCAAAATTTTGCAAATGAGAAAAAGACTCAACAACTTTGACAATTTCTTGGCGTAATAGTTGGTTTTCTTGTGCTAGTTGCTGATTCTGGGTAGTGAGTGCATTTAGCCTCGCCTGTGCTGCTTGCAACTCTGTTGACAATTCCCTATACACAGATAGTGGTACAGAGGGAGGGTAGGCTTGAGTAGTCGGTGTCGGCGAATTCCTGTGAACAGAACCTATGGTTGTTCGCATTGGGGCTTGGTATTAAAAATCAAGGTAAGTAGGTCGTACAGAGATGCTAACAGAGATAGTCAGCCCTGAAACTATGCCCAAGAATAATAGAAAAATTCCGAAAGGGCAAAGATTTGTTATGAGGGATTGGGAATTGGGAATTGGGAATTGGGAATTGGGAATTGGGAATTGGGAATTGGGAATTGGGTAATCTTCCTAGTCCCCAGTCCCCAGCCCCAAGTTCCTAGTCCCCAGAATTGGGAAAAAGTGTCCTACAGGGCCTTGCCCTTTGCCAATATCTAGGGCGTAAGTAAGTGCAGTAGTCACATACTCCTTTGCCTGTTGCACTGCTGTCCACAAGTCATTTCCCTTGGCCAGATTAGCAGCGATCGCAGCCGATAGTGTACAACCAGTACCGTGAGTATTTTTTGTCTCTACTTGTTTTATAGTCAAAACTTCCAACTTGTCTCCATCAAAGCAGATATCAACGCCACGCAAATTTCCCTGCATACCACCGCCCTTGACTAAAACAGCTTTAGTCCGTAAAGTCTTGTGAATAATTTCAGCAGCAGCTTGCATATCCTCCAAGGAATTAATTTGTAAACCGCTTAAAATCTGAGCTTCGTAGCGATTTGGCGTAATGATAACTGCCTTGGGAATTAGGGCATGGCATAAAGTCTTCACAGCATCATCATCTATCAATTGTGCCCCTGTACGTGACACCATTACTGGATCAACCACTAGATTCTCAATTTGTAAAGCTTCTACCTGCTGGGCAACAGCAAAAATAATTTCCTGATTGAGCAACATACCGGTTTTGGCAGCTTGTACGCCAATATCCTCAACAACTGCCTGAATTTGCGCCACGACAGCCTCTGTTGCCATAGCATCGACTCTTTTCACTCCTAGAGTATTTTGTGCCGTGACGCAGGTTATAGCGCTAGTACCGTGGACACAATGAAAGGCAAAGGTACGTAAATCAGCTTGAATTCCTGCACCGCCACCACTATCTGAGCCAGCAATAGTTAAAGCAACAGGTATTCTAGGGTTTATTTCAGTGTTCATATTATTGAATATTAAGTAAACTACCTATACTGAACATTACGGTATAGTGTAGGCTTCCCAATTCAACGGAGACTGCCTCAATCGTCATAGATTTTTTACGTGCTGACGACTTTGGTCTTAACGTCCCTTCCAAAAGCAGAAGCGCTAGTTACTAACGCCAAAATTCGCAATCCTTCATTTTATCAAGCGCTGTGAAAGCCAGCTTCAAGGCTGGATGCCGCCCTTTTTCCTGCGCCCTCTTGACAAAAGTGCAATTCTATTAAGCTCTTACCAATAAGAAAGCATAGATTATCCTTCGATAATCTATGCTTCCAAAATTTTTAAACTCCCCAGGCCGGATTCGAACCAGCGACCAATCGATTAACAGTCGATCGCTCTACCACTGAGCTACTGAGGACCACTCACAATTTATAATCTTACGGCTAAAAACTCTATTTGGCAAGTACTTTCGCCAATATTTTTTTAGAAACTTAATTTAGAGAATTTTTGCAGCCAAAATCGATTCAGGAACTTAAGCAGAGACTCTGTAAATATTAGATATCTACTGTAATCCCATTCGTAATTCAGCCAGACGTTGCCGCGCCTTAGCATCAATGGCATTAGCTAAAAACCTACTCTTAGATTGTTTGCGCGTATTATACTTTTGTCGCATCCGGCAAACGGTAGCTTCTACTTCTCCACAGAGTTGTTGTGCCGACAACCATTCAGCTCCATACCCCTGTATCATCAACTGCTGTGCCCGATCTGATGTAGCAACAATCACACGAGAAATCAGAGATTGGGCTATTTGATGACGAAAAGAAGCACAGGATTTTTCAATATAGGTATCTGCTGTTTGCCCAAAATCAGTGTAATAAACTGATAAAAGCTCAGTAATTATTTCTTTATTGCTAGAAGAATTCTGATATTGGGCATCAAAAACGATCTGAGTTGAATAACCTTGAAACGCACTATAACCAGTCATAGCTTCTACAAGTTCGCCCCGTGCAGCCTCTAATCCAACGCTATCACGCGTTTTTTTAAGGCAAGGCCAAGCACCTATGATATTGTAGCCGTCCACCAACAAAACGGCTTGGAGTAAGGAACGGGGCATGGTTTTTAATCACAATTTTCTAGAGTTAACAAAATTCATTCATAAGTTTTATAATAATTGATGCATAGTCTGTAACACTATGCTACACAGAATAAAAAATACGGCAGCCTCACAAAACTCAGACCTCAGATAGACACACCAACTTAAAACGCGCCTTTTAAATAAAGGCGCGTTACAGTTCTTTTTTAGTAGTATTCAGGAGTGCTAAGTACAATTGATTGTACTTATTCACTCATTACTCAGCACTCATTACTCAGCACTCAGCACTCAATTAAGAGGCTTCACTGTGTACCTCCATCAGACGTTGTTTGAGGCGTTGAGCTTCACCTCTATCTACCAGAGAGCCTTTTTCTAGCAAAAAAGCGCCGTCACAGTAATTTAACTCGTCTAATCGATGTGTTACCCACAAGGCTGTTATCCCTCTGCTTTTGACAAGGCGACGGACACTAGCAACTAAATCCAACTGGCTATCTGGATCTAGTAAGGCAGTGGGTTCATCTAATAATAAGACCTCACAGCGACGAGCGATCGCACCTGCGATCGCCACTCGTTGTTTCTGTCCCCCAGAGAGTGCATAGATAGGCCGTCGTTGCAGGGTAAGCAAATTCACCGCCCCTAACGCCTCCTCAACCCTTGCTCTAGTAGCAGCAGGTGGCAACTTTTCTTCCACCAATCCAAAAGCCACATCAGCACCAACCGTTGGCATCACCAGTTGATGATCCGGATTTTGGAAGACAAAACCAACGGGGTGCAAAACCCGAATCTCGCCAGATTCAGGAGCCAATAACCCCGCCAGCAGTCTCAGTAAAGTAGATTTCCCACTGCCATTTGTACCCAAAAGCATCCAAAACTCACCCTTGGGTACTTCTAAAGAGCAAGATTTGATAACCTTCTCTCCATTAGGCCAACTGAAATTTAAATCTTTGACCTCAATGCCCACTTGAGCCATTTGTCAACCTTGGTTACTCAGCAGCTACAGCGAAAAAGCCAGGTGGTCTGCCGCCACCAGGGGTTGTACCATCTTTCTGAACAATCTGCACCCCAGAAATTTCACTAGCGCGGACAGCAATTTTTTTCTCTGTCTTGCCCTCGCACTTAAGTTCCACAATGTCAGGATTTCCAGAACGAATGGCTGCCAAAATTAGCTGATAGACAGCCTCAGCATCCTCTGCTGACTTACGTTGTACCGAGATAGGGAAAGCAGTGTTTCTGATGCTTAAATCGATGGTAAACATTTAGCAATAATCAAATTTAACTGTGGACTCATTTTAGCGTCAGCTGACTGATTCTAGGGAAATGGGAAAGAGGCAGAGGGGCGGGGGGCGGGCGGCACGGGGGAAAACTCTTCTATCTTGTTCCCTGCTCCCTTGCTTCTTCCCCACCTGATCTCGATCAAAAATAAATTTTTATTACAAAACCCCTAGAAAAATTAGCGATTTACACCTAATATGATTAAAGGTGTGTAAAAATTTGTAAACTAGGTTAATAACCCGGTTAACTTTCTGCTTATGGAAGGCTTTTATTTAGCCATCTATAATACAGATACAACCTGTACTTATAAACATTTGGAGATTTGCTCTAATGACCATCGCAGTTGGACGTGCGCCCAGTAGAGGGTGGTTTGACGTTCTAGACGACTGGCTCAAGCGCGATCGCTTCGTATTCGTAGGTTGGTCAGGGATACTACTATTTCCCTGCGCCTTCCTAGCACTAGGCGGTTGGCTGACCGGTACCACCTTCGTCACCTCTTGGTACACCCACGGGTTAGCCTCTTCCTACCTAGAAGGCGCTAACTTCCTAACAGTGGCAGTATCCACCCCCGCCGACAGCATGGGACACTCCCTATTGCTGTTGTGGGGGCCAGAAGCCCAAGGCAACCTCACCCGTTGGTTCCAATTGGGTGGATTGTGGCCATTTGTTGCCCTACACGGAGCCTTCGGTTTGATTGGCTTCATGTTGCGTCAATTTGAAATTGCGCGTCTAGTAGGTATCCGTCCTTATAACGCCCTCGCCTTCTCCGCTCCCATTGCAGTATTCGTCAGCGTATTTCTGATGTACCCCTTGGGACAATCAAGCTGGTTCTTTGCACCCAGCTTTGGCGTAGCGGCTATTTTCCGGTTCCTGCTATTCTTGCAAGGCTTCCACAACTGGACACTCAACCCCTTCCACATGATGGGTGTTGCTGGTGTATTGGGTGGTGCATTATTGTGCGCTATTCACGGAGCCACAGTCGAAAATACCTTGTTTGAAGACGGAGATGGAGCTAACACCTTCCGCGCCTTCAATCCAACCCAGTCTGAAGAAACCTATTCAATGGTGACAGCAAACCGTTTCTGGTCACAGATTTTCGGGATTGCTTTCTCAAACAAACGCTGGTTGCACTTCTTCATGTTGTTCGTGCCAGTCACAGGTTTATGGATGAGCGCCGTCGGCATCGTCGGTTTAGCACTCAACCTGCGGGCTTATGATTTCGTCTCCCAAGAATTACGGGCGGCGGAAGACCCTGAGTTTGAAACCTTCTATACCAAAAACATTTTGCTGAATGAGGGTATCCGCGCTTGGATGGCTCCTCAAGATCAACCACACGAACAATTTGTATTCCCTGAGGAAGTTCTACCTCGCGGTAACGCTCTCTAAGATTCAAAGTCGATTATGGCTTGAATCGGAGTTGTGGTTGCACAAAATTGACATCAGCCAAATTAGATAATCTCTTTGGCATAAGCTAACAAAGCGTCAATATTACCCATTCTCCAGTCATCTCCCACCAAAAGGCGGGAGATTTTTTTATATATAGTTAATATCTTTAAATTTATATGTTATGTTAGATGAAGGTTATAAACCCAGAGTAAATACTCTGCCCTTTTGAGACTAAGACCGCTTAGGCAACAAGGAGGTGATGCCCATGATAGAAAGTAGTAAATGCATGGGTCATCAGGTTGCAGTTAGCCGGCTGCGTGCCGGGGCTGTTCTCTAAAAGTTAGCCTTAGTTATCTTTGAGATACTAAGTTAGCTCAATTAGCTAGGCAAGCTCGGAGTTCCTTCCGGCAGTCTGGTTGCAACCTGAAGACCCGCTAGACCGCTTTGACTTAGATTATCTAATCTAAATCAGAGCGGATAGTTTTTTATAGGTAACTTTTTAAAACTTAGATAGTAGATAGCGATACTTGAGGCAGACAAAGCCAATCCGTTTAAGGTTTCTTAAAAATAAAAATATTTTGCATCAAAACCTTGGAGTATGACTAGATGTGAGGTAGAGTCACTACTGCTTACCAGGTTTGCTCTAAATACACACGCATTATGCATCAGTCTGTCTCTTCATACTTTAATAAATGGAAAATAAGAAGGGTTTGTTTTTGTTAAATGCAAAATGTAACTAAACTAAGTAGGAATTTTTTGACATGGCACAACTACTTACTGAAACGGGAATTCAAGAACAGGCAAAGCTTCTATCAGGTTGGACTGTCGAAGACACCAAGTTGCATATTACCCGTACATTCAAGGACTTTATCCAAGCAATTGAGTTTGTTAATAAGCTTGTAAAGCCTGCTGAGTCAGCAGGACATCATCCCGACATAGAAATTTCCTACAACAAAGTGAAGATTACACTCACAACACATGATGCAGGCGGACTAACCCAGGCAGACTTTGATGTAGCGCAGGCGATTTCCCAAATTAAATAAGTGATTTATTCTAGTAAGCACCAGACGACTGGAAGCAACCGCGACAAAAAAAAACCACCCTATCTTTACTCATAAGGGAAAACTAGCCCGGAAATTGATTGAGAGTAATGTTAAAGGTTTTTCTTTGGAGGGCGCGTGTTTTAAAAACCTTGACTACTGATTTTGTTTCTACTCCAACAATACCAAGCGAAGACCCTGCAAGAGGGCTTCGCTACATTTGTATAGCCGAGCAAATGTATCTTAATTAGTGTGCAATTTCTACTAAGCTTAGGCAAAAAGTAACTTTTGCTACACTTTTCTAAGTACCTAAGGCTTTCCCAACTAGGGAGCAAATGCTTTAAACCGTACCTCCTGCTTAGATATTTAGATAAACATGTGTGACAGTTATTAAGCCGATCGCTCCAATCTTGCCATCTAGATCAGATGTTTTATAATGTTATGATATAAAGATATGTTTTTGCATAAGTTAATCACATTAGTTTTTAACCCCAAATTAATCGTTTATTAGCCTTGCAAAAACTAGAATTGTAGTAGTAGCAATTATGCTTCGTCCATAGGTTTCAATGAGATGTCGCATTTTCGAAAATTAGGTGGAAAGAAACCAATTATCTAAATAAGGTGTGAGGAGTAAAGAAAAGATGTCTAATCTATTATGGAAATCCTTAGTGGTTAGCCCAGCAGTTTTGGGAGCAACATTGCTAGTTTCAACAACAGCAATTGCGGCTCCAAACAAAACCACAGAAGTAGCGCCAGCCGAAAAAGCAGGTTTAACTGAAGTTGTTCAACAGCCAGAAATATTGGCTCAAACAACCATAGATCAAGTTAATCGCTACAGCAACGAAGGCAACCAAAATAATTCTCAGTCTCAAGTAACCTCAGTTTCTCAGTTTTCCGATGTACAACCCACTGACTGGGCATTCCAAGCATTGCAGTCGTTGGTTGAGCGTTATGGTTGTATTGCAGGTTATCCCAATGCAACTTATCGCGGTAATCGGGCTTTGACTCGTTATGAATTCGCTGCTGGTTTGAACGCCTGTTTGGATCGCGTTAACGAGTTGATTGCTACAGCAACAGCTGACTTGGTGACAAAACAAGATTTAGCTACTCTACAGCGTTTACAAGAAGAATTTTCCGCAGAATTGGCAACTCTACGCGGTCGTGTAGATTCCCTAGAAGCGCGGACTGCTGAATTGGAAGCTAACCAGTTCTCTACTACGACAAAACTGGTCGGTGAAGCGATTTTTGCCGTCACTGATGTCTTTGGCGATAACACTGGCGACGCTAACAATACTGTCTTCCAAAACAGAGTCCGTTTAGACTTACAAACCAGCTTCACTGGTAGAGACGTTTTGCACACCCGTCTGGCAGCCGGTAATGCACAAGCATTTTCACTAATAGATAACGGTGGTGTTGGTATCACAAGTGCTGAAGGCACACAAACATTTCAAGTCGGTGGTGGTACTGGTAACAACAGTGTCAGCATAGATCGTTTGACATACGAAGCTCCCGTAGGCCCAGCCAATGTGTACTTAGCGGCTAGTGGCGGACGACACAGCCATTATGCAGCCGTCAACAATCCTTACTTTTTCGACAACACTGACGGCGGTAACGGTGCTTTATCTACCTTTGCTTCTGAAAGTCCCATCTATCGGATTGGTGGCGGTGCAGGTATAGCGCTCAATCTACCTCTTGGTCAAGGCGGCGGTATTTTAGGAAATAGTTCAATCACCGCAGGTTACTTGGCATCGGATGCTAATAACCCTGGTGTTGGTCAAGGTCTGACCAATGGCGACTATGCAGCTCTTGGACAGTTGAACTTTAGTGTTGGCAATCGCTTGGCTTTAGCTGCTACCTACGTCCATGCCTATAATGGCGCAGGTGGTAATTTATTCGACTCGGGTGTTGGATCAAACGTAAACAACACTTTTGCGGGAAATGTTGCAGTAGGTACTCAACAATCTAACGCTTTACTAAATTCAGGTTCCAGCAACTCCTACGGAGTGTCGGCCGCCTTTAGACCCAGCGACAAGCTGTCAGTTAGTGGCTTCGTCTCTTATCATGATGTCACAGGCTCTGGTATTGCTGATGATTATGAAGCTTGGTCATACGGTGCCGGGGTAGCTTTAGCTGACTTTGGTAAACAGGGTAATGTTTTAGGGATTTTTGCTGGCGCACAGCCCTATTCCTTTAACCGGGCAGGTTTTGCTCCTGGTAGTAATGATGTACCTTATCACTTTGAAGGCTTCTACAAGTACCGCGTATCGGATAACATCTCTGTTACCCCTGGCGTAATTTGGTTAACATCTCCTGGTCAGAACAGCGCTAACGACGATGCAATTATCGGTACACTCAGAACAACTTTCACCTTCTAGAGTATTGAATATTCACTGACCATTTTGAACTCTATTTCTCCCCGCCATCAGGCGGGGTTTTTGTTTTTAGTAGCAGTAATGGATACCCAGTTTGATATGTACTACATTTAGTCAAGAATCATTTGTTATTTGAACCTTAGCTGCACCTTATCCATTTTTTTGCAACGCGATACTCCTACGGAGTTGTTGCACGAATGCTATCGCTCAAACCTTTGTGGTACGGTAGTTTTACTATTTTAACTTCATCGATAATCTGTGATAGGGATTACAAATGACTCTTGAGTAAGTAACTGAGGACTATAATTATGCGAATTGCTCGTAACATTACAGAACTGGTTGGTCGTACACCCTTAGTTCAGTTGAACCGCATTCCTCAAACAGAAGGATGTGTTGCTGAAATTGTGGTAAAGCTGGAAAGTATGAACCCATCGGCATCAGTCAAAGACCGGATTGGGGTGAGTATGATTAACGCCGCCGAAGAGGAGGGGCTGATTACTCCTGGGAAAACAATATTGGTAGAACCCACTTCTGGAAACACAGGAATTGCCTTGGCAATGATAGCAGCAGCTAAGGGTTATCGATTAATTTTGACAATGCCAGAGACAATGAGTGGGGAGCGTCGGGCAATGTTGCGGGCGTATGGAGCAGAACTGGAACTAACGCCAGGTATGGAAGGCATGAGTGGGGCAATTAGGCGAGCGCAACAAATAGTTAATACTACCCCAAATACCTATATGTTGCAGCAGTTCCGCAATCCAGCCAATGCAAAAGTGCATCGGGAAACTACAGCCCTTGAAATCTGGGAAGATACCGATGGACAAGTAGATATAATCGTAGCTGGGGTGGGCACCGGTGGTACGATCACTGGTGTAGCAGAAGTAATTAAATCACGCAAACCTAGTTCTAAAGCGATCGCTGTTGAACCAGCCAATAGCCCAGTTTTATCTGGAGGACAGCCAGGGCCACACAAGATTCAAGGAATTGGCGCTGGGTTTATTCCCCAAGTTCTCAAGCTAAAATTGATAGATGAAGTGATTACCGTCACCGACGAAGAAGCGATCGCTTATAGTCGGCGCTTGGCAAAAGAAGAAGGGCTACTATCTGGCATTTCCAGTGGGGCCGCTTTATGTGCAGCAATTCGCGTTGCTCAACGTGAAGAAAACAAAGGGCGTTTAATTGTGATGATTCAGCCCAGTTTTGGTGAGAGGTATTTGAGTACACCGTTGTTCCAAGACCTGGAGACAAGGTTAGCCGCTAGCATCAGCTAACGATACATTGAATTAATGGTCAATTCTAAGCACGTTTCTAACCATTACGAAACTCTCAAAATTAGTCCAAATGCAAGCCAAGCGGAGATTAAGCAAGCTTATCGCCGCTTGGTTAAGTTGTTTCATCCTGACAGTCATCAGGATACAGCCGATCACGATCAGATTATTCGCATCAATGCAGCTTATGAGGTCTTAGGTGACAACCATAATCGCCGCAATTATGACCAACAACTGCAAGATGATTCTCAAAAATTAAATAGCGATCGCCAACAGCGTACAGCATCAGCGCAAAAACATTACCAGACAAAACGAAAAACCGGACGGGAGGCTGACGAGCAAGTTGAAGAATGGCTGCGTCGAGTTTATCAACCAGTCAATCATCTACTTTCTAGTATTCTCTATTCTCTAGAGGAGCAAATAGAGCAATTAGCTGCCGATCCTTTTGATGATGAATTGTTAGATGAATTTCAGGAATACTTACAAGCCTGTCGAGATGACCTCAAACAGGCACAAATTATTTTTCGATCTCTGCCAAATCCCTCTAGTTTAGCGGGGACTGCGGCTAACCTCTATTACAGCCTCAATCAAGTATCAGATGGACTTGATGAATTTGCTTATTTTCCTTTGAGCTACGATGAGCGATATTTACACACAGGTCAAGAATTATTCCGCATAGCTACGAGATTACACTGTGAAGCGCAAGCGTCTGTTATGTAGTTATTGGGCATTGGGCATTGGGTCAATTTTGCTTGATGACTAAAGAGCAACGACACAGAGGTTAGGAATTAGTTTATGCTGGAAACAGAAAAAGATTAAGAAATTTTAAATTCTGCTCATAGTGTACTCATGCAATGTATTGTTAATCGCCGCGCCCAGTTTTCAGCAAGTCATCGCTATTGGTTGTCAGAACTGAGTGAAGCCGAGAATATTGAAAAATTTGGTGCTGGTTCGAGATTTCCTGGACACGGACATAACTATGTCTTATTTATCTCCCTTGCTGGGGAATTAGATAAATATGGTATGGTGCTGAACTTGTCTGATGTCAAACACGTAATCAAACGGGAAGTTACCAGTCAATTGGATTTCTCTTATCTCAATGATGTGTGGGCAGAATTTCAACAAACTCTGCCCACCACAGAGAATATTGCACGAATTATCTGGCAACGACTAGCACCGCACTTGCCTTTAGTCCGTGTGCAGTTATTTGAACATCCTGAACTTTGGGCAGATTATATGGGAAACGCAATGGAAGCATACCTCACTATCAGTACTCACTTTAGCGCCGCTCATCGGCTAGCTCATCCTAATCTTAGTAACGAAGAAAATACTGAGATTTATGGTAAGTGCGCTCGTCCCCACGGTCACGGACACAACTATCATTTAGAAGTCACCGTTAAAGGGGAAATTGACCCACGCACCGGCATGATTGTCGATTTGGGTGGTTTGAATCAAGTGGTAGAAGATTATGTGGTCGAACCATTCGATCACACCTTTTTAAACAAAGACATTCCTTACTTTGCCGAAATTGTGCCCACTGCTGAGAATATTGCACTTTACATTAGTAATTTATTGCGATCGCCTATTCAAGAATTGGGAGCTAAACTTCACAAAGTGAAACTGATTGAAAGTCCCAATAATTCCTGCGAAATTTACTGCACGGAGTCAGAATCAGATTCAGTCAATGCAGACGTGAATCAGCCAGTATTAGCACGAGTTTAGCTAATTGTAAATTTAGGCATAGGACATTTTTAATAATTCGTAATTCGTAATAGAGCCTCCGGCACGCTACGCGAACGTAATTCGTAATTATTAAACTTGTAAAACTTATTTGATTCTGTCTGTGTCTTTGCGGTTTAAAAGTAATTTATTTAACCGCAGAGTCACACAGGACACAGAGTAAAAAAGATGAGTGGAAAGAATCCAAGGCTAGAACAGTTTGCTGACTAAGCAGTTGAAACCAGGTAGCAAAGGACTTGTCAATTCATCTTGACTAAATAAAGTAGCTGCTAACTTTAATGCAGCCTGTTCACGGCGATAAACCTCAACTTTCTTCTGTATAGAATCGCAAATCCAATACTCTTGAACACCTTGGACTGAATACAGCTTTAGCTTTGTTTCTTTGTCACGTTTCTGGTTTTTTTCACCGGGGGATAAAACCTCTACAACTAACTCCGGTGCGCCCGTGAGGTGTCCAGCTTCATCTAGTAAGTTTTTTAAGCGTTCATGACTTGCCCATACCACATCAGGGATCACATTGTCAGAATCTGAGAAAATAATTCCAGGTGCGATCGCAGCTTTACCTAAACCAGTTTCATCTGACCAAATCTTGAGAAATGTACCAATATTAACACAACTCGATTGATGATCCCAGTGAGGTGATTTAGTCACAAATAGTTCTCCATCAATAATCTCATAGCGATTTCTGCGATCGCTAGCAAATAGTTCTAGGTCAGCAGTCGTCCAACGCACTGGAGTTGTTTGCATAGAAACCCCCTAGCATTTTCTTAAATCATATTTTAAAAATACCGACGGCGGGCGGAATGTCGCAAATAGCGATAAATGCCCCAAGCTAAAACTCCAAAAAAGAGATTTAGCAAAAAGCGACTAAATATAAACCACAAAATATAACTGTCAAAAAGCTTTGACGGACTCAAAGGACTAATTTTATTGGCTAAGAGAAACAGCCCAAAAATAGCATTTCCACCCAGTACGAGGGCAAAAAGCACTAAACCCCGTTGCCAGTAACGTCGCTGGGGTGTACGTTCTGAAATCAGGGTAATTACAGGTTTACCTTGCACTTTTCGCAGTAATTGTTCTAGTCGCCAAAACATCCACAATAGAAACGGAAATAAACCATAACTAAGGAAACATAGCGCTCGTGAGTAACCGCAAGCAATAGATAAAATATTAATTAGGGCATGACAGATTACAGAATTCAGCCAAGCCCAAAAAATGAACTTCCTGTGTTGATGTAAGTAATTCTTAGACGAAATATACACTGCTAAGGCATATCCCCAAGGTGCAGAGAACATGGCGTGGACTGGCGTACTGATAGTACGGCCAAGAATTGATCCTGTATCGTGAAAAAGATAAATCCAGTTCTCTTCGGCAGTGAATCCAAGGGCAACAGCGATGGTGAAGAGGAAAACAGTTGAGGGAAGTAATCGATACCTGCGTTGCAAATAGTAGGTTGGCACAACAACCCCTGCTAACTTGCAACCTTCTTCAATTGAACCTACTTCCACTAGCTGCCGCAAGATTGCACCAGGAAGCGATCGCTTGATCCGTCCCCAATCTACAACCAAATTGGCTACAGTTTCAAAATTTGATTCGAGTCTGAGCGCTACAAGACCAGATATTGCCCCGATGCCAAAGAACATCAGTAACTTTGGCAGAGGTGGGGCAAATGGTACTCGATAATAGTAGTAGCCTAGCAGTAGCAAGGGTGGTATTGCTGACCACAGCAGTAGAGAAAAATCAACCACTCACCTGAGCAATTACTGTGCGGTGACGGTGGGTATTGTTGGTAATAGTGGGAGTTTGGAAACCTGCCTCAACAAAAGCTTGCTCAATATCCAAAGCAAAATATTCATCTAAATACGGTTCAGTGCTTTTGAGCAACGTCAAAATATAGGCTGGCATTTTCTGGTAAACTTCAGACTTGGGATTCATATCCATGATTGCCAAGTAGCCGCCCGGACGCAGCACGCGCCGCATTTCAGCTAAAATCTGTCGGGTTGCTGACTGGGGTAATTCGTGGCACATCAGGAAAATTGAGACTAAATCAAATGAGGCATCTGGTAGCCCAGTAGATTCAGCTTGGGCATGAAGCCAGTTAACTTTCGCTTGACGTTGCCCAGCGCGGTAATTGGCAACAGCTAAGAAGTAGGGAGATAAGTCTAAGCCAATAATTTTAGCTTGAGAATAAACTGCTTGTAGGGCAAAAGTACTCAAGCCAACGCTACACCCTACATCTAAGATATCTTGCGGCTCTTTAGGAATTTGGCTTTTTAGAATATTGTGGTAACTTTGGCGCAGCATGGGATCGCCTTGCGCCTCTTCAGCGCCTTCCACAACCTTAGCGTGGACAGCGTAAGCAGCAGGTTCTACTTCAAAAGCGGCTTGCCAACTGAGATTTCCGGTTTCGTAGGCATGGAATGAAGTGACGTAGTAATCGGGGTAGGAAAGCTGAGGATTTTCTATTTGAGTTAGATCAGCCTTCCAGTCACGTGCCTGTAGTGTTTTAACTTCTTGCGTCCAAGGTACACCAATTCTCTCGGCACGTTTAATCATCATTTGACGGGCTTGATGTTTTGCTAGGTTGGCTAAAGGCTTGATTGCCAGTACGCCATTTACCAAGCGGGAAGCAAAACCAGGAGTAGTTTTTACAGCAGCAGTCATAAATTAATTTGCGTTTACAGCTTTTTTACTTATGACACACTTGCTGGACGGCAGTCTAGAAATGAATTGAATTATATAACGTGTGAAGAAGAATGTCATGTAATCTTGACATTAATTCAGTGGGGAATGGGGAAGAGGCAGGGGGCAGGGGGCAGGGGGACAAGGGGTGAGAACTTGAAACAAGTCTTTCCCCAATTCCCAATTCCCAATTCCCAATTCCCAATTCCCAATTTCCAATTCCCAATTCCCAATTCCCTATTTTGCAGTCTTCGGCTTGAGAGCTAACAACATCTCTAATTCACTGGTAGATTTATCGGGGCTATTAGCGGTAAAACCAAGACCACGAATGGAATTGAGGATTGTGATGGTATTAGGATCGGATGAGATTAAACTATTGACCAGGGGTACAGTTTTAGTTTTATCCATATCCAGGTAGAAATAACCGCCGTTGGGTTTTTGCAATGAACCGGTGACGGCTTTGAAAGCGTCGCTATTACCGAGAGATTGATTTTTGCGATCGCTCATCGCATCTGCAACTGGGCCACCAAGAGCCACAAATACAGTGTCTTGATCTAGCCAACCATGCGCCAATAAAGCTCCCTGGTTGGGGATTTGCCATTCAGTTACGTCTTTACCACCAACATTTCTATTGGCAATGTTGATTTGTTGGGTTTTGGCGAGGGTATCTAATTTCGTGAAAGTGGCTTCGGCTGTTTTGCGATCGCTTGTGTCAAATACTAAAGCACCTCCAAAACCAACGCTGGCTAACACTCCTTGATTCGATGGAACTGCACCCAAGGCAAATTCTCCATTCATCCAACCAAAAACATCCTTATCTAGGTCAATATTGACAAATTTTAGTTGTCCTCGCGCTTGTTCCAAAACTTGTTTCATTTCTGGATAATCTTTTGACTGTTCTACTAAGGTTTCCCAGCCACGACTGATGCCATTTCCGGTAATCAGAGCAAAGGTATCCGCAGGAAATTGCCCAACTATATTTCCCGGACTTGATTGATACTGAAATTTATTTAACTGTGGATCTAAATTAGCGATCGCTTTTACCCGCACTCCCGCATCATCAACACCAACACCCGCCACCACAGATTTTATCTGTTTCAGTTGTGTCAAGGCTTGTGGAGGTAACTGCTTTGCCTGCTGACTTCCGGCTGCTAATTGCTGTACCGTACCTGCATAGTCTGGTACATAAATTTGAGCAAGGCTATTTTTAACATCCACTCCTTTACTGAGAATGCTGCTTGCGCCTTCTTTACTCGCAAAAGAAGCCTGTCCTTTAAAGGTGTCAATTGCTTTTTCTACAGCTTGCTTTTCGGGGGCTAATATCAAGTGATTATTATTTAATACTACGCTATATGTTGGCTTACCATTTTCTGTAGTTTCAATAATTTTTTGACCTTGATAGTCAGATTCCTGGAATTTCACCCCTTTTTGTGACTTCAATTTGTTAGCAAAATTCAAGGCACTGATTTTATCTTTGATTCCCACTACTATCAGGATATTTGATTCCTGCTGTAAATTTGTTGGTACATTAGGTGCGCCAGAGGGCACTTTTAACTGTGCCGGTTTCACAGGATTCGGTGGTAGTACAGCAATCATCACACCACCAACCCAAGGCTTTATGTCTTTTTCATAAGAAACGTTACCTTCACTGAACATTTGCTTATTGAAATCTTCCAGACCTTTTGCCACTAACTTTTGTGCTTCTGGAGTACCAAATTGCTCTAACTTTGCCCAAGCTTGAGAGTCAGTAGTAATATAAGTTGCCATCAATGCTGTTGAAGGTACTAATTTAGCACTGCCGAGAGCGTCTGAGCTACCTCCTGATGGGCCTTTAAAATACATATAACCCGCTATACTTCCTCCTACAACTAGAGCAGCACCAACAGCAGGAATTAAAAACTTTGATTTACTTTCGGGCATTTTGTTATCCTCATTTGCTCAGATTGTCACCGAGATTTATACAAGTGTCATTGTTGAGTTTTCGGATTTATTAATATTTTCCGCTCATCGATCGGTATTTACTGATAAAATTAGTAGTCCTATCAGTTACAAATCTCAAATCATTACCCTAAAAAACACTTCTAGGGAATGAGAAGCGAATCCGCAAATGATATGCTGTTCATCTCAAAGAAAATAGCCTGCTCAACGGCAACAAGCTATCCTAAGTTATAAGAACAATTAGGAGTATTTGTACTTAATGAGAATCTATCGAGGTGTAAGAGACACTTGACTCGATGACAAAAAAGTGCAAAACATCAGTAAAAGTAAATGCGGGAGGGATATGGAAAAAACTCCAAGGATCGGCTGCCGATCTTCGGAAATTTGGGTGAGATTAATTTCAATCCTCCAATCCCCAATGGGAATCTTAACCCCCATACTGCCCGATTGATTTGGGAAATACAGACACCGCTATTTTGCTTAATTACATTCAGCCAAGCCAGACTTTTCAGGATTACAAGGTCAGTAAGGATCAATGTCGAAGTCTTATTTTGATACAGATAATAACGGACACAAACCTTTTGAGTTACCGGGAGCAAGACCACACTACAACCCCGATCGCCCCGGACAAGTGGAGCATATTTTTCTCGATCTCAGCTTAGATATCCCTAAGCAAAGTTATCAGGGTAGTTGTAGCATTCGCCTCTTGCCAATCCGTAATGGCATTGACCGTTTGACTTTGGATGCTGTCAACCTGAATATCGAGTCTGTGCAGGTGGACGATGTGCCACAAACCTTTGACTACGACGGGGAACAGCTTTCTATCCAACTTTCTGAGGCAACTCAGATTGGGAAACGCTTGCTGATTGCGATCGCCTATTCGGTAACAAAACCACAACGCGGTATTTATTTTATCCAACCAGACAAGCACTATCCAAAGAAGCCTACTCAAGTTTGGACTCAAGGAGAAGACGAAGACTCTCGCTTTTGGTTCCCCTGCTTTGACTATCCAGGACAACTATCTACTTCAGAAATTCGCGTTCGTGTTCCCAACCCTTTGGTGGCCATTTCTAACGGCGAACTGATTGACACCAGAGAAGATGGTAATGACAAAATCTACCATTGGTTACAGCAACAAGTTCATCCTACCTATTTGATGACTTTGGCAGTAGGTGACTTTGCCGAAATTCAGGATGAGTGGAAGGGTAAACCAGTCACCTATTACGTAGAAAAGGGACGGGAGGAAGATGCTAAACGCAGCATGGGCAAAACTCCCCGGATGATCGAATTTTTGAGCCAAAAGTATGGTTATCCATATCCTTTCCCGAAATATGCCCAGGTTTGTGTCGATGACTTCATCTTTGGCGGGATGGAAAACACGTCCACAACCTTGTTAACAGATAGATGTTTGCTTGATGAACGCGCCGCTTTAGATAACCGCAACACCGAAAGTTTAGTCGTCCACGAACTCGCGCACCAGTGGTTTGGTGATTTGGTGGTGATTAAGCATTGGTCTCATGCTTGGATTAAGGAAGGCATGGCTTCCTATTCTGAGGTGATGTGGACAGAACAGGAATATAGTCTAGAAGAAACGGCTTACTATCGTTTATTAGAAGCTCGTCGTTACATTAGCGAAGATAGCAGCCGCTACCGCCGTCCGATGGTAACACATATTTACCGCGAAGCCATCGAACTTTACGATCGCCATATCTACGAAAAAGGGTCTTGTGTCTATCACATGATTCGGTCTCAATTGGGAGATGAATTATTTTGGCAGGCTATTCAAACATTTGTCCAAGATAATGCCCACAAAACTGTAGAAACAATAGATTTACTCAGGGCGATTGAAAAGGCTACCGGACGTAATCTTTTGTTCCTCTTTGACCAATACGTTTATCGTGGTGGCCATCCCGATTTTAAGGTAGCTTACTCTTGGGATGGGGATGCTAAGTTGGCAAAAATTACGGTAACGCAAACCCAAGCTGCTGAAGGTAAAAATGGCAATAAGGATTTGTTTGATTTAAAAATACCTATTGGTTTTGGCTATACCCAACCAGAAGAATCTCCGAAACTGAAAACTTTCACAGTCCGAGTACATGAACGAGAACAAAGTTTCTACTTTCCCCTAGAAAATAAGCCTCAATTTATCAGCTTTGATGTTGAGAACAATTACCTGAAAACAGTAGCTTTAGAGTATCCAACAGCAGAGTTAAAAGCACAGTTAGAATCTGACCCCGACCCGATTTCGCGTATTTATGCAGCAGAAGCTTTAGCGAAAAAAGGCGGGTTAGAAGCGACAAAAGCACTATCTGCGACGCTCAAAAATGACCCATTATGGGGTGTGCGGGTGGAAGCAGCGAAACAACTAGCCAAAATTAATTTAGACCAAGCTTTTGATGGCTTAGTTCTGGGATTAAAAGACAAAAATGCTTACGTGCGACGATCTGTAGTGGAAGCACTTGCTCAAATCAAAACTGCTGAAAGCTATAAAGTTGTGAGAGGGTTGTTGCAAAAGGGCGATCCCAGCTATTACGTGGAGGCAACAGCCTCTCGTGTGATTGGGGCGATCGCATCTGCAAACTTGGAAGAAAAACCCAAGGAAGATAAGGTATTAAAGCAACTCAAAGGCATTTTAGAAGAAAAGGCGGGTTGGAATGAAGTAGTGCGGAGTGGGGCGATCGCTGGTTTAGCTGAATTCAAAACCTCGGAAGCAGCTTTAAATCTACTACTCGAATACACCAAAATCGGTGTACCACAACCTCTACGTTTAGCCACAATTCGCGCTTTAGGAAAGATTTCTGTAGGTCAAAGTCCGGTTAATTTGGAACGGATTTTAGAAAAATTAACAGAACTAGCTAAAGAAACCTTCTTTTTAACCCAAGTGGCGGTAGCAGCAGCATTAGGACAAATGGAAACACCCAAAGCAGTCGGAATTTTACGATCGCTAGCTGAACAAACAGCCGATGGGCGTGTCCGTCGCTATGCTGAAGAAGAAATTTCCAAGGTGCAAAAAAACATCGGTTCCGAAAAAACTCTGCGTCAATTGCGTGAAGATTTCGACCAACTCAAACAACAAAACCAGGAATTGAGAAGCCGTTTAGAAAACTTGGAGGCCAAATCTAAATAGCACCAGATGATAATTAAAAGTTGGTAATTGGTAATTGTGGCAAAACCACTACCAATTACCAAAGTTGTATTTAATGCTGTAGTTTTTATTATTCAAAAAGCTTCTTGATATACATTATTTAACAAAATTTAATTTACTTTAATAGTTATTTGCTACACATAAGATATATGAATTTATACTTAATAAAATGAGTATAAATAAATATAATATGAATAATCTCGACTTTCTACAGAAGTCGTTAACCTTTGTGCTGTGAGTTTTCTGTTGAATTTAGACCGATCTACTTACTACTATTATATGTAGCTGTAGCAAACATGGTTACTGAATTCTCATGTTCTGCTCAATTTGCATATACAGTTAAAAACTTATATTTATATAAAACAAAGTTAAGAAAAGATAAAATCATCGAAAAGATAGAGAAGTAGTTGTAGTTTTATAAAGTATAATTAAGAAAAAGATAAACAAATCTCGGCAGTAATATAGCCTAAAACTACCTCAAACAGTATCCCGAAAAGGCAGAGTTTGAGTTCTTTTAGATAAAAGACTACCGCCATCCTTTACTTGCAACTAACTTGTGGGTTGAGGAGAAAAACAATCATTCATTGTAAATTTTTCAGTTGAAGAGGCAAATAAAGGCGTGGGTCAGTATCAAGCTACTCAGCTAAAGCTCTATAATCCAGATGCGATCGCTCGCTATTATAGTTACCGTCCCTGGCTAGCGTGGGGACGACTGCTGAGAATTATCTCCTCTTTTGTAGGATTTATATTTAGTCTCAAGTGGGACGAATGGCTAGACAAAGTTGAGCAGAACAAAGGTAAACGAGCTATCCAGTTGCGAGAACTGCTTACCCGCCTCGGCCCGACTTTTATTAAAGTTGGTCAAGCCCTCTCCACCAGACCAGACTTAATCCGTAAGGATTTTTTAGAAGAACTGATCAAGTTACAAGATCAGTTACCACCTTTCGATAATGCGATCGCTTACAAAATTATAGAAACCGAGCTAGGTCGTCCAATTAATGAAAGTTTTAGCGAACTCTCACCTAGCCCAGTAGCGGCTGCAAGCTTGGGTCAAGTATACCGTGGTCGTCTAATCAGTGGCGAAGAAGTTGCAGTGAAGGTGCAACGCCCAAACTTGCGCCCAACTCTTACCCGCGACCTCTATTTATTGCGCTGGGGTGCGAGTTGGGTAGCTCCTTGGTTGCCACTAAATCTAGGTCACGACCTCACTTTAATCGTGGACGAGTTTGGCACGAAGCTATTTGAAGAAATTGACTATATAAATGAAGGTCGCAACGCCGAAAAATTTGCGACCAACTTCCGCAACGACCCCCAAGTTAAAGTTCCAGGAATTTACTGGCGTTATACCAACACTCACGTTTTAACGCTGGAATGGATTAATGGCTTCAAACTAACGGATACTAAAAGCATCCGCGAAGCAGGTTTAGATCCAGAAGCAATTATCCAAATTGGCGTTACTTCAGGATTGCAACAGCTTCTAGAACACGGCTTCTTCCATGCTGACCCCCATCCGGGTAATTTATTTGCAGTACCCGATGGTCGGATGGCTTATATCGACTTCGGTATGATGGATCAGTTGGAAGAAAACAGTAAAGAAACACTAGTGGATGCCCTAGTGCATTTGGTGAATAAAGACTATACCGACTTAGCTGAAGACTTTGTAAAATTAGGATTTCTGACTCCAGACACGAATATTTGCCCGATAGTGCCAGCATTAGAAGCGGTGCTAGGAAACGCCATTGGCAAAAATGTCAAGCATTTTAACTTCAAAACGATTACTGATGAATTCTCGGAACTGATGTACGAATATCCTTTCCGAGTTCCGGCGAAGTTTGCTTTGATTATTCGTTCCTTGGTGACTCAAGAAGGTATTGCCCTGAGCCTCAACCCAGACTTCAAAATTGTGGAGGTGGGTTATCCCTACATAGCACGACGGTTGCTGACAGGGGAATCGCCGGAATTACGGCGGCGATTATTGAATGTGTTATTCAAAGATGGTAGATTTCAGTGGCAGCGTTTAGAGAATTTAATTGCGATCGCTCGGAGTGATAACAACTTTGATGTATTGCCCACAGCCCAGATGGGTTTCCAATTTTTGATGTCCGAAGAAGGCAAGTTTCTACGGCGACAGCTGGTGCTGGCTCTCACCGAAGATGACCGCCTCCACACCGAAGATGTCCAACGCCTGTGGAACCTGGTTAAAGATGACTTAAAACCAGATCGTTTATTAAATGTAGCGATCGGCATTTTAACAAATTTCTCTAGAGAAAGTGCAGCTGCTATTCTTCCAAAAGCTGCATTCCTTGAGCCTTTTAATGGAAACCAGTCAACAATTAAAAACTAAAAACCTTTAATATAAATTAGGAGTTTTAATGTACTATTTTCCTCTGCAACCACCTTATTTTCTATTACTGGTTGGCTTTTTGACGGCATTAACATCTGGTTTAGCATTATCTGGCACTTTGAAAGTAATTGTGCAAAACTGGCCAAGTGAACGAACAGAAAATACTAAACCACGTTCCTCACTCAAACAATTAATTGTGCCATTTATCGGCATAACTGGCGGTACTTCCCTATTTCTGTCTTCAGGCTTAGAGATATTTGGCTTTCCCTCCACCTTGGCTTTAGGAGTTGGTCTACCAATTAGTCTGTTTACTTGTTTACTAGTTTGGTTTCAACTAGGAAGTATGATGACCTTTATAGAACGCGAAGGTATGCAATCTTTAGATTTAGATGTTTAGATTCTTTTTCTTACAGAGTTCCAAAAAATAAATTATCCCAAATTATTTGTACATTTGCAGGGTAGCACAGCTGTGCTACCCTGCTGTGGCATGTGTTTTTCACTGCAAGTCCCTTAGATACGCTTCGCCGATATATAAATAAATTACCGTAAATTCTCACCATCAACAATGATGTTTACTAAAAATGAGGTCGTTAACTAGTGGTGAATACTTATTTTTTATTGTTATTTAATAAATATAAGATTTAATTGCGTTAGAATTACGTACAAATACTGAAAAGTGCATCAACAATATGTCTACCCGAAGGCGTAGTAACTATAAATCAAAGTATGCTCGACCTCGTTTAGCATTTTGACCTTGCACATTAGAAGGAGCGTAAAGCTATGACTCAAGACAAAAAAGAATTTTGTTTTTGCACTTTAGCATGTGGTAAGAACTATCGCAATCTTGCATTATTATTAGCAAAAGATATCAAAAAATATTCACCTAATACTTCTTTTATTGTTCTAACTGATTGTCCTAGCGATTTTAGCCAACAGCCTAACGTTTTAGCATTTGAGCATAAACAGCAAAGTGTTAAGTTTTACCATGATAAAAGATTTGCAATAGCCAAAGGTTTATCTCTATTTAATTCATGCATATTTCTTGATGCAGATATGCGAATTTTGGAACCAGTTCCACAATATCCGCAATGGATTTCAGAACCAGGAATTGCTGCTAGGGGATGTGAAAATATGCCTAAAAAGCACGCCAAGGTTCTAGCGGGTAATTCTGATGCCAAACTTTTAAAAGAATTTAATGTGGCTAAAAAGGCTGCTTCAAAGTTAAATCTTGAATTAGAAAATGAAGATATTAACTTTGTGTACGAATATTTATTTGCAGTCACAAAAGACTCTGGAAAGGAAATAGAATTTCTTAGACAATGGGAAATTATCGCCTCTTATTTTGAGTTGAATGGGCTGTATGACTCCGAAGGGAATGCAATAGGTTTAGCAGCTGCTAAAGCTGGTTTACCTGTTAGATGGAGTGCGATGGAGGGTATTTCTTTCTTTAAGAATAGAGTTGAATTCGTCAGAATCAAAAAGGGAGAGTCAAAAATGGAGGATATGGCAATATATTTTGACCAACAAGCAAAGCTAGAATACCCCGAACGCTTCATTGGGGAGAGAATTATGCTTAAAAGCAATAAAATTATTAAGTACTTATATAATTTACTGCGATTAAGAATTATAACTTTGAAAGACTTTAATTTTTATTACCGATAATTGGTAATAGATCATCTACAAATGGAAAAGACTTTAAGTCAAATTTTGCTTAATTATTTAGTAATTCTATGCTTAAAATTACGATAGTTAAGCTTAATATTGTTGACTTTTTGATTTAAAAAACTTGTAGTAGTCTTTTGTAGACGTATTAATGGACTCTGACGCTTAAAGCTTTTGGGTCTTTGTTCCGGTGACTTTAAATACCTATAATGCAAAAACACATCTCGATATGGAATATCGACATCTTCACCAGCGCAAAGCCTTGTAAAATCTGAAGAAGATACACTCATGTAGTGAATGTAAGTTAGGGGTTTTCCTTGGTCGTAAAGAATATTATCTACAACATCAAATTTAGAACTCCAGTGATTACCTGTCGCTGAAGCATGAGCGGCGTAATTATAGTAAGAAATTCCACTTCGTAAAACTAAATAGTTCAGAACTGTTTGGTCGGAATCTGCCCACGCTAGTGCATCAGCTTCACCTGCCTCTAACTTTTCTAGTAAGTTTGCTAACATGGCATCGTCAAACACACCCTTTTTAGAAGCAAACCAACCGGAACAAAAAACATGATTACTAATGTTTTCTAGTGAAAAAACTTTTTTTAGCTTATCTTCTGTCCAGTTGAAAATATAATCCAAATCCGATTTATATTGAAAGTCATTTGTGAGCCAATCATATTCATCTAACTTTTGAAAAACATCATCAAGTGGTTTCATTAACAGTGTATCTCCATCAAAGAAGATAAACTTGTCAAATGGGCCATCCAGACAGCAGAGTTTTCGATGCCTTTCTACCCGATAATTTTCTGGTAAGCCATATTCTTGCCACAGTTTTAACGCTCTTGGATGAGCTTTCCAGATTCGAGTGCCAAAATTTTCCCAGCGAGCGATGGAAGCAGAGTCTTCAAATAAAGTGACATTATTTCTAACTGCAACCTCTGCCTTTACCTTGTCTAATCGCTCATTATATGGAATTACACAAACAGGAATTGTTCTACCAGCATTAGCCTCTATACTGTTGAGCAACGCAATTAGTTGGTCATAAACAACATCATTGGCGAGGATGTAAATACCATCAATCATTGGGATACTCCTAATATTAAGTGCGGGCAACAACAAAGGGAAATAAACGGCGAGTTAGTTTAGAAATAAAGGCAAATTTGCCCTCATGGAGATAGCGGTAGTGTTCCCACAATTGCCAATAGGGACTACCAGTTTTCATCCGTGTACCAGCCCAGTGGAGATATTTTAGTCGTTGTCCTCGGTCATATAGGGCGTAGTCTTGCTGTTGAAAATTTTTCGAACCTGCCCAGCTACCAGGCCCTCCCCCAGGAATTTTAACGAGATTTCCACGTTTGGCAATCAGTTTAAGAACAAGATAATTTAAAATTGGTTGGTCTGTAACTCCTTCAGAAAAATCGAAATATTCTCGATGCGCTGCACACTCTTGCAAAGCTTCATCCATTTGTTGTTCGGTAATAACTCCTTTTCTCGAAGCCCAAAAACCGCTATTAAAAACGTCTTGAAGTTGGGCATCAGAAAAAATTTGCTGTTCTTTCACAAATGGGGAAAAGATATTTCGCAGCTTGTCATTGGCATGATGGTAATCACAACAGAAGAAATCGACTTCTGACAGTTTATCTAAATTGTCAGCGATTTTTTCAAAAACGACAATATCTGTATCAATATAAATAAACTCATCTAAAGGGCCAAACCACGCCACCAATTTACGCATTTTATTGGGTAAGGCGAGAAAATCTCTATCAAAAATTTCTCCGATGCGTTTGGTAAATTTATCAATAAGTTCCAAATCTGGAAAAATTTGTACATTGTGTAAGGTAGTAAGCTGCTCTGCTACCTTGTGATAATTTTCATTAAATGGTATGAGATAAACAGTTACTTCTGGATCGTAGTAACGAATGCTATTGAGTAAAGCGATCGCATTATCGATAACGCGGTCATTAGCAACAATATAAATTCCCCTGCTCATAAATTATCCTTGGTTAATTAACTTCAATTTTCGCAAAGCTCTGGTAAGTAAGTTTGGTAAAGGAGCGTCATTATAATTATTAGGAGGATTTTGAAATACTGGGCGTTTATCTGGTTCGTGTAGGTAACGATAGTAGAGGAATAAATCTCGATAGGGAAACTCAATATTTTGTCCAGCGCAGACTGCTTGATTCATGTTAGGAGGAATACCAATGTAATGAAGATAAGTCAGTCGATTACCTTTGTCATAAAGAATTTTATCTTTTTCTTCAAAATGCTCAGAACTAACAGCATTGCCTGTAACTTGATTATTTGGCAAGTGATGTACAAAGTTATAAACTGGAATACCAGACCTCATAAACATATAGTTAAGAACTGGTTGATCTCCTGTAGGATAAAGGATTTCCTTCTCCCCTGCTCTCAAATAAGATAATAGGGTTTCTAATTTATCTTGTTCAAATAGACCTTTTTTAGAAGCGTAAAAGCCCGAACAAAATATTTCTTTCTGGATGCGGTCTTGATCAAAAACTTGTAGTAATTTAACTGAATTAGTATTATAAACTTTATCTGGATGTTTAAACTGAAAATCGTAGACCACACAGTTAGATTCATCTAATTTTTTAAAAACCGAATCTAGTGAATTCATCACTAGAGTATCGGCATCCAAATAAACAAACCGATCAAATGGCCCATCAAAGGCACAAAATCTTCGATGACCGCCATAAATTCTGTATTTATTTTTGTTCATACTAGCAGGACTAGCCTCTAGCATGAACTTATCCCAGCGATTGATTGATTCTTGATTATCGTAAAGAAATACATTCGGGCGGTTAGCGATTTCATCAGCAATCAGTTGTGTTTGATCATCAAAAGGATAGATACAAACCGGAATTTCTTTACCCAATATCACATCAATACTGTTTAGTAAGGCAATTAGTTGATCGAAAACATAGTCATTGCCAAGAGTACAAATCCCATTCATAATTTATGAGTGTTGAGCAACAAAGTTTGATAACCAGTTAAGCAAATTTAATTTATGTAAAATGATTTGACGTGCTTCTGCGATCGCATCTTTGGCAGCATACCAAGCATCAGGGGTAGCTGTAACCTCTCGGATGTAAGCAATGCCTTTTTCATCTAAACTAGGCAACCTTAAAAAACTACCTGGTGGCAATAGTTTATCAGCAGCCGGGCCACCATAGTAAATTGGTAAACACCAGGCAAGTAAACTATCCCAAAGTTTCTCACTCACATACCAATTATTATCAGCATAATTTTCAATTGCCAAATTGTAATAGTATGGAGCCATACCATACCACTTGTTACTCAACTCTCCCGACTTTTTCGCCGATTCTGGTAAGTTTCTTCCATATAAATCAAACTTAATATCATTAGATTGTAGGGACTGTAAAAAGTTTAAACGCTGGCGATGGTTGGCTGTGCGGTTAATTCCTGAAGTAATCCAACTACATGAGGCAACCTTTTGGGGCGGTGGCAATTCATTTAAATCTCGAAATGAATTGGAATGATACCAAATAGCAGGCATATAGTCGGGAGTGGGAGCAAAATCATCAGGCCCAGAAATGTAGCCACAATACTTCTGGGCTTGTTGATAATTGTGATTATTTATTTCTACAATTTCATCTAAAGGCGGTTCTCTTAATAAATAAATAATTCGTTCTTTGTTGACACCACGCAGTAAAGAATCAATATTGACTACTGGCTTTTGCTGCCGTTTACGTAAGCTATCTAACCAAGATTGTTGCGGTGCTGCTTTGGGAAAATCAAATTGATACATGAGCAGAAAATCTGGTTTTGCTGCTAATGCCTGCATTTGTATATTGCCCCAACTTCCAAATTGATGCGGAGTTTGTTGCCAAAGCCAATCGGCTCTGGTTTCTAAACCCCGATAGCTGCTAATCATTCCTACAGTTTTGGTATTAGTCATTTGTCATTTGTCATTTTATTTAATCTCAACCATTTTTCCTTAGACAATAAGTTGAGGAAGCAGAGATTCATCAACATAACTAAGAATTTTTGCTGCTCGATTTTCCCAAGAAAACT
This sequence comes from Nostoc sp. UHCC 0252, assembly GCF_034931145.1. NCBI lineage: Bacteria > Bacillati > Cyanobacteriota > Cyanophyceae > Nostocales > Nostocaceae > Nostoc > Nostoc sp. UHCC 0252. The sequence continues at coordinate 132,151 of NZ_JAYGHE010000007.1, forward strand.
GCTTGGCAAAATTAATACTATCTGAATAACCCTCTACTTTTCTGGGATGAGTTTCTAAAACCCGCTTCAGGTTTTCAGCAAATTTGATCGGGTTATCTGGTTCACACCAAGCAGTAATGGAATGAGTATCTTGAAATTCAACTAATGATGGAATTTCTGTTGCTACAATGGGAGTCCCAGAGGCAAAGTAGTCAAATAGCTTTAAGGGAGATGTGAAAGTTGCCGCTTTTCCTGAACAATGAGGGTGGGCTAAAACATCGGCTGCTTGTAGCAAAGATGCTAACTCATTATGCAGGACATAGCCTAAAAAATTAATATTATGAACCTGTTTTTCTTTTACTAATTGCTGATAATATTCGACTTCTGCTGGCTTACCACCTGCACAAGCAAATTGTACATTAGGCATTTCCTTAGCCACATCAATTAGGACATCAATACCTTTAAATTGCTGTAACGCTCCCGCATAAACTACCAAATGTTGGCTTTCATCCCGCAATAGTTTTTTACGCCATTCTGCCGCTTTCTCTGGTTGTCTCTGCATAAATAAGCTATTAAAACCATTGTGGAGCTTAATTACCTTTTCTGGCGGCATTCCATTTTTAATCATGCTTTCGCGGATGGTGTCTACAACTGTGACAGCAATCTGGAAAAGCGGGTTTTTAACAATTTCTGCCTCAAATGGCTTGTCTTCATGGTGGTGGTGTTCATAAATTGCTGGAATACCATTTTTGATGGCAGCTTTGACAAAATTCCAGTTGCGGCTGTGAACAAGTTTAGTAGTTGGAAGGATGTGAAATGGTAAATAATACTTGCTCGCAATGGTGTTAGAGTCAGTAAATTTACTCGAAAAATGATCGATTGGCCAAGGCATGGGTAATGGGGCAACTTTTAATTTGTCATGGAGGTTGTAATATTCAATCAGTTCTGTTGGTGTTTTTCTCGGTTGAAAAGGACGCACTAAATTAACTGGATTACTAGCTTTCGCTCCTTTGTCAGGGTATACCAAAACTGTTGAATACCCCAAGTTAGCGGCGGCGTTAGCTGCATTTGTAGATTGCACTAGGTGAGCTTCTGGCTGGGGTAATCCTTCATTAATAAAAAAAATGTAGTGTTTTTTTAAAGTATGATTTTTCATAGTTGTTAGACATTAATACTATTTTCGAATTTTTCTAAATAATTCATCAGACATATAGCAGATTCATAACTTTCATTAATTAATTCATTTGGCTCTTGGGAAACGTCTATCAAATTATCTGTTAAAGAGCGCAGAGAGCTAAGGATGAGATTAAGAGAATTTCTAAATTCAACGGAGAGATGATTAAAGTTTTGATAATAGTCGCTTATGATATTTTGATTTTGGTCAGAGATAGAGAGAATCTGCCCTTTTATTTGTAAGTTAATCACATCCTCAAAAATATCAATGGTGTTTAGAATTCTCCAAGCTGATTTGTAAGAGTCTTCAATTAATTTGTGTCGTTCTTGGGAATCGTCTACCAGATCATCGAGTAATAGGCGCAGTAACCCAATCATGGAGTTCAACTGCGTTCGAATTTCGTGAGAGACGCGGAGTAAGCTTTGATTGTGTTTAGGAGCAGCTTCAGGGCGATCAACAAATTTCTTTGAGTTTAACCGCATTGCCTTAATAATTTTTGTCTGAATCAAATTTTTATTAGGCCGATCGCTAAATTGCATTGAATACAGGCGTGAGTAATAACCACCCTTTTCTAAAAGTTCTTCATGGGTTCCCACTTCTACCACCTGTCCTTGCTCTAGCACAGCTATTTGATTGGCTTTTTGGACTGTTGAAAGGCGGTGAGCAATTACTAGGGTGGTGCGATCGCGGCTCAGATCATCGAGTGCAGATTGTACTAACCTTTCGGAAACGGTATCTAAAGCACTGGTGGCTTCATCTAAAATCAGAATTTCGGGATTTTGCAGCAGGGCGCGGGCGATCGCTAATCTTTGCCTTTGTCCACCAGATAGCATTACGCCGCGATCGCCAATTAAGGTATCAAATCCTTGAGGCAATTTGCTAATAAACTCATAAGCATTTGCCCGCTTGGCCGCTGTAATAATTTCATCTTCAGTAGCCTCTGCTCGCCCATAAGCGATGTTATTCTGCACTGAGTCATTAAAAAGAAAAGTATCTTGACTAACAATCCCCATTCGCTTCCGTAAGGATATAAGATCGAACTCCCGCAAATCAGTGCCGTCAATGGTAATACTGCCTGCGATCGGGTCGTAGAATCGGGGTAAAAGGTCTGCTAAAGTAGATTTACCAGCACCAGAACCGCCTACCAACGCTAAGGTTGTACCACGCGGTAAATATAAATTCACATCTTTGAGTACCAACTTTTCATTGCCAGGGTAGGCAAAGCAAAGAGAATTAAAAGATACTCCCTCTTGTAATTTCGTATAGGGAAGCTTACCCTTGGGCATGAAAGGTTTGTCGTGCAGGCTTAAGAACTCATTCGTCATATCTACACTTGCAGCAGTACTGGCAAAGTTGCTGCGAATAGTATTTAACTGAGAAATTAATGGCAGCAATCGCAGCAGCACTAATAAATACGTCAGCAGTACTGTAGAAAGAGAAGAAACTTGGTCAGCAAAGAAAGTTTTGCTCAAAAGTACAATCAGTAGTAAAGCTGTAATACCCATCACCTCACCTAGAGGTGTGATTGCTTCTGAATTAACCTGAGATTGGAAATCTGCTAACTCGCGATCGCGAATTAATTTTTTAATCCTTTGATATTCTTTTTCTTCATTTCCCGTTGATTTTACTAGTCTAATTCCATTCAAAGTCTCCAGTACAGAGATTGAATATGCTCTAGACATCTCACTCAACTGTTTCCCAAAATTTCTAGACCGAGAAATAGCATACTGATTTATTAACGTCACCAACGACAGCAAAAGTGTAGCAGCAATTGTCAACTGCCAAGAGATTGACAGCAATAAACCGACAAAAACTAAAATTGTAATTCCCAGGATAACTATTTTAACCGTACTACCTATAGCACTTGCAGCCCGGCCAATTTCTCCACCAAGACGGTTGATTAAATCACCAACCTTTGTTTTGGCATAATAATCTATATCAATTTCTAGTAATAGCCTTAACCCAGCTTCGCGCATATCTGATGTCAGCTTTCGGGTTAAAGAACTCGATGCTAAAGCGCTGGTATAAGTAGCTAAATTCTTTAAAAAAATTGTGAAGATAATTGCTCCGGCCATGACACTTACACGATAAGCTTCTGGAGTATTATCAAAGGGAGATAGCATCCCTTTAAGGATGGGAGGAGCGGTACTTAAATCTACTTCTTGTCCCACAATTTTTAAAACTACTGGCACAATCAAAGCTGTGCTGATCCCATTAAATAAAGCTCCAGAAAATCCTAACAATATTGTTAGGATAATCAAACCTGGATAGGGTTTAGCGAATCTTAATAGTAGTTTTCTAGTAGACATTGGGTATTTTTATGGCAATTTAACTTATTAATATTATTTACAACTGAGCAATTACTGACTTGAGTGTAGAAGCCATAGCCTCGATGCTATAGTATTCCACACATCTTTCTCTTGCTTTGATACCTCGCTGGTTTGCTGACTCTAAATTCTGAAATATCAATTGAATTTGTTCAGCAATTTGTTCAGGAGAAGCAGGCTCGACTAAATAACCAGTATCACCTAAAATTTTGGGAATATCTCCAACGCGCGTTGATAATACAGGTTTAGCCATTGCCATTCCATCTGTCAACTTCAGAGGGAATTGAGCGCGGGTTTCTGCGGTATCTCGTTGCGGAACAACTATAATGTGAGCCGCTGCCACCAAATCAGGCATAAAATCGGCTGGATACTTAGGTAATTTGATAATCCAACGTCCCCACTTTTGCTGAAGTTGCTGATCGTAATCATCATAAGGACTACCACCTACAATCACTAGTCTTAAGTCTGGTTGATTGATTTTATCGAGCGCTATGAGAACATCTTCTACACCTTTGTAGGGTCTTGGCGCACCAGGAAACATTAAAATACGATATTCAGAAAGCCCATAACGCGCTCTACTGTCTTCAGGATTATGATGAGCCGGATTGAATAAATTAGTGTCTTTCCCATTTGGTAAATAAACACCGCCAAATCGCTCTTTCAAAAATTGAGTGTGAATCGTAATGGCATTAGCATTACGTGCCAAGCTTTCAACCCATTTGAGATAAAGTGGATGATCTGGATATCTCAAAGCGCCATCTGGTTTGAAAACATCCCTTATAAATTGCTTTGGCGTGGGATGATATTGCCATTTTTCGCCACCATGCCAACTCAGTTCCCAGTCATCTATATCTAAAAGTATTGGTCGATGATTTCTTAACTGTTTCAACATAGATAGACCAAAGGTGGTAGGCTTGGGTCTCATAGCATAAATAATATCACCATCAATTTTCTTGAGAAGTTGAGATGCCGATATCAAAAATTGCGGATATTTATAGCCAACAACTTGACTAACTGGAATTTCAGATTGAGGAATTACTGCTGGCTCATCGCCGAAAACAAATCCTAAAATTTCTACTTCATACTCAAGCTTTTGTAGGGCTTGAGCTATTAGAAATGAACGAACACCTCCACCTCCCCATCTTCCGGCCCCAGCTTTTGATAGGTCGCTGACAAGTATTGAAACTTTTAATTTATTTTTGCTTTGTCTTAAATTCACAACGCTTTGCTTATTCATAAGGTTTACTAATAATGTCTCAGTAATTTTACTAAAAAGTTAACTTAAAATTACTTTATTACTGAGAAGTTGGTTAATTTTGCTACAATCCAGGTATATTACCTTAAATAAATCAGAGAAATCAAAAACAACTTAACCTTATTAAAGTTGCTATAGCGGTTCTCGGTTACGTGAGGTACATCCGTAAGGTCACGGCACTGCCGTGCCCCTACACCTTGCAATATAATTTTTTACCGCATTTGAATGGGAACCGCTATATCAAGTATGCACACAAAATAGCTGTACTTGATAAATCTGAAACCAACAGCGATATTTTAAAAAACTTCACTATTTTTATTTAGTGCGCCAAGGATTTGTAACTTGATTTGGCAAAAATACTTTAGCGCATCTGTCAAAAGCCCTTGTATATAAAGAACGACTAATATTTTTAGCATATTGAGGTCGATAAGGATAGGTACAGTGAAGAACTTTAATTTGATCCTGAATATTATAAGCATCCTGCCACTTGCTAAGATAATTATAGGTGGGTGGAAGTATTTTCTTATGAGGACGTACAGAGGCCATCGCAGAAGCAAAAGCACCTTGATCTTTTAAGAGTAATTTATCTTGATTATTTTTGACAATTTCAAAATAACGCTTAAATTCTTCAAAAAATACCTTAGTAACTTCTGTTTTCCGAAAAGCCATAAAACCACCATTGTATTGCACACTATCTGCTTGTAATGGTAAACCTACCGATTGCAGAATTGGCAAAACATTTGGCAAAAGGTCTTCTTGTTTACCACGTAATAAGTTTGTGGCTTTCGCAATAGAAGGTTGAACATCTTCAGTTAATAAAAAATCGTACTCATCTAAATATTCAAAGACATCATTGATATCTGAAAGTAAACAAATATCTGAATCTAGATAAATCGTTTTATCAAACTCAGAGGCTGCATATAGAGCTAGCTTTGCTTCTCTTGATGCTAAGACAGTATTCTCATTTGCAGGTGCTGGCTTTAAAACTACATTCTTAAAAGCCTTTAATAGTGGATATAAAACTACCGGAACTTGGTCAATTAAAATAATTATTGGCTCTTGATGAAACTTTCTAATTGCCGCTAAAAAATGAATACAATCTTGAAAAGAGTAAAGTCCAGTTAAGATTGTAATAAATCCTCTATTTTTTGTTTTCATAGATGAGTTAAATAATTATTATTTTTAATTCTGCTCTGTCAATCTAATTTAATGTGTCCATTCCCAGACACTTTTACTCCAGTCATCGTTAGGGTAAAAAACCCCTTGCCATTGATAAAAGTGAACAAAATCTTCAATCTTTAACGTTTTATTTACATCTCTAATCATATAGAGAGGTCGCTTGCCATAAAATGATGCCCACATATTATAACTACTAGGAGGGCCAATAATATAATCACATTCAGCTAAAGAATACATATCCTCAATTATATGATTATTGCCATAAGCATAAGATAAATGTTGGAAACAATCTTCATTTTGCTTCTGATTTGAGCAAATCAAAAATGTCACTTTTTTGTTAGAAAATAGTGTTTTTGCTGATTCCATAACCTTTAAATACTCTTCAGCTAAATAAAAATATTTACCGTTTTGATGTTTTTGGTAATCCCCATGACGGATATGGACTCCAACGATCACATCACTATGGCTACGAACCTGAGATATGAGTTTTGTTACATTAAGCTGATACTTCTTTAAAGGTTGAAAGTAAGCACGAATTTTTTCCCCATGTTTTTGGAGATTTGAGAGATCATCTACAAACCATCCATCTCGAAACATCCATCCTTGAAAAAAGTTTATAGAGTCTGATTTCAACTCCTTTTTAATAATTGAATTACTCCAGTTAAAGGGTTGATCGCGCTTAATATTTATTGTGTTAAAGCGCCCACTTTCAGCGAACCACCGATTAGTGTTATAGTAATATTTACGTAGAAACTTATTTCCTGGAATCGAAACTTTTGGAGGAGGATAGCAAGATAGAAAATCTTGAGAGGTTGAAACAAAAAACTCAGCATACTCTTCAAAAGCTGGGTTGATAACTGTGAAGTTATTTTCCATTGCAAATGCTATAAAATTAGCAAATAACAATAGTCTGTTCCCTAGTTGACCAGATTTTGCAGAAATGACTAACATGTATGTAACCTACGAAAATCACAAGTAATGATATTGGATAAAACTTTCAACATTCAAAAGGATTTACATCGAGTTAAGCCTAGTAAATGAAAGTAAATATATCCAATAAATGAATCGGTTTATTTGTATCCTCATAACAGCAAATTACAAAATGAATATAACTTTGCATTTGCGGTTATTACCAGAGAAAATTCACTGATAAATTACAATTTTATTTGGCTATTTTAAGTGTATTTACTGGATTAATACAGTTACACATACTATAATTAATAATTCAGATATTAAAGTTATACTGAATAAAGTATAAATACTTGATGTAGTTTGTGCAAGTAGCCTTAGTACTGAATAACAAACATATATTTTCTTAACAGAGGCAGATGTAATGCAGGTAATTCGTCTGGAAGCACTCTCAGACAACTATATATTCTTATTACATGACGAGAAACAAAATATCGCGGCTGTTGTCGATCCGGCCGAGTCTCAACCAGTATTAAAGAAACTGGCAGAATTAAAAGCTGAGTTGGTAGCAATTTTCAACACGCACCATCATAGCGATCATGTTGGTGGTAATAAGCAATTAATCGAACAATTCCCCCAACTGATAGTTTATGGAGGAGCGGAGGATCGTGATAGAATTCCTGGGCAGCAGGTGTTTTTGCAACAAGGCGATCGCGTCCAGTTTGCAGACCGTGTAGCTGAAGTTATTTTCGTTCCCGGACATACCCGCGCTCACATCGTTTACTATTTTCCGCCCGAAAAAGCTGGTGAGATAGGGGATCTATTTTGTGGCGATACCTTATTTTCTGGCGGTTGCGGTCGCTTATTTGAAGGAACACCGACGCAAATGGTGGACTCTTTAAGCAAACTGCGCTCTCTACCTGATGATACACGTATCTGGTGTGCCCACGAATACACTTTAAAAAATCTGCAATTTGCCCTAACTGTAGATGGTGAAAACACCGACTTACAAAGGCGCTTCGATGAAGTAAAAGCTTACCGTAGTCGAGGAGAAGCTACCATCCCCTCGTTTCTGGGAGTGGAGAAGCGCACCAATCCCTTTTTACGTTGGGATGAATCATCATTACAATTAACTGTTAAGAGTAGCGATGGAGTGCAAACCTTTGCGCGGATACGAGAAATGAGAAATAATTTTTAAGGATTGGGAATTGGGAATTGAGGATGGTTATTATTTTTGTCCCCTTGTCCCCTTGTCCCCTTGTCCCCTTATCTCTCCCTGCTCCCTGCTCCCTGCCCCCTGCCCCCTGCTTCATTCCCAATCCCTTCAACTTTTTCGCGGGAATAGTTGCGATCGCACCCTTCCTTTCGCTACGATCTGTAAGCTTTAGGGTGTAGGCTAAGAAGCTTGGAATACAGCAGTGACATTGTGAGCTATCAAGCCTTACCCAAATTAATCAGATTTTACAGGAAAAACGATGGCGAAACGCGTACAGTTAGTTTTAAATCAAGATATCAGCAAGCTGGGGAAATCTGGCGACTTAGTGGAAGTAGCTCCCGGCTACGCTCGTAATTATCTGATTCCCCAGAAATTGGCAACTAATGCCACTCCTGGTATTCTCAAGCAAGTAGAACGCCGTCGTGAGCAAGAGCGTCAACGGCAATTAGAACTCAGACAACAAGCTCTTGAGCAAAAAGAATCTCTTGAAAAAGTTGGTAGCTTGACAATTGCCAAGCAAGTTGGTGAAAACGAAGCAATTTTCGGTACTATCACCAGCCAAGATGTTGCAGATGCAATTAAGGCAGCCACCGGTCAAGAAGTGGATCGGCGTGGAATTACCATCCCCGATATTAACCACCTTGGTACTTACCAAGCCGAAATCAAGCTGCATTCTGATGTAGCGGCACAACTAGATATTCAAGTCGTCGCTAGCTAACTCAGGAGGGGGACGTGGAGATGAGGGAGCAAGGAAAGTAAAGGTGAATAATAACTCCTAACTCTTGTACAGACGCGATTAATCGCGTCTCTAGCAAATCAAAACTAAAATCGTTTATGGCTGAAGAACTGAATTTTAAAGGCGATGGTAGCGATCGCCTCCCCCCACAAAATATTGAGGCCGAAGAAGCGATTTTGGGGGGTATTTTGCTAGATCCAGAAGCGATTAGTCGAGTTAGCGATCGCCTCCTTCCTGAAGCTTTTTACATTAGCGCCCATAAAGATATTTATCAGGCAGCTGTGAGGCTCCACACCCAAGGTAAACCCACAGATTTGCTTTCAGTCACAAGTTGGCTGACTGACCATGAGATGCTTACCCGCATAGGCGGTAGAAATAAATTAGCAACTCTAGTAGACCGCACAGTGTCAGCTGTGAACATTGATGCCCTCGCAGGGTTGGTGATGGAAAAATACCTGCGGCGGCAGTTAATTAAAGCTGGCAATGAAATTGTACATCTTGGTTACGAGACAGAAACCGAGTTACCAACTGTTTTAGATCAGGCAGAACAGAAAGTATTCGGCGTAACTCAAGAGCGTCCCCAATCGGGTTTAGTTCACATTTCCGATACTCTAATTAATAATTTCCAAGATATTGAGGATCGAAATCAAGGCATCGCCTTACCTGGTATTCCTTGTGGATTTTACGATTTAGATGCGATGACCAGTGGTTTTCAGCGTTCAGATTTGATTATTGTCGCTGGTAGGCCATCAATGGGGAAATGCCTTAGCCATGATTCAGAAATAGTTTTGGCAGATGGAACAATTACCACAATTGAAGAATTATATAAACAACGTCATGTTTCGACTCCGCTCAACACAAGTGGCTCATTATTGACGTTAAATAATGACTGGAAATTTACCTTTACTCAACCCTGTGCATTTGTAGATGATGGCATCAAACCAGTTTTTCGGGTAACAACTCGCTTAGGTAGGTCTATTGAAACTACAATCACCCACCCGTATTTGACTATTAAAGGCTGGCAAAAACTAGAAAATCTGAAAGTTGGTGATAAAATCGCTATCCCGCGAAAAATAGATGTGTTTGGCTCACATTCTATGCGCGAGTGCGAAGTCAAGTTATTAGCTTATTTAATAGGCGATGGCGGCTTAACTAACTGCACTCCACGATTTACAAATAGTAATCCGTTATTGCAAGCAGAATTTTCTCAAGCAGTTGCTGATTTTGTTGGTTTAAAAATTCGCTGGCAAGATTCCCAAGGAACACGCACACCATCACTTTGTGTACGTGGAGACTTGGAATCTATTGCTATTCAAAGACAGATTTTTGCCGAAAGTTTTAAACTAGCGATTCAATCTCAGTCATTGACAGGAAAAGAAATAAGCCAATTAGTTGGAGTCAGCCCTACTTTACTTTGCGCTTGGAAGGAAGGAGTCTGTGTACCAAATTTAGAAACTTTTGAGCTATTAAGCGAAATTTTACAATTAGAATCAGAAGAGTTTGTATCTCATGGATTTGCCTGCATGAGCAAATCTCGGAAGAATTCGCTAACGCTTTGGTTAGAAGAATTAGGTTTGTGGGGCAAAGATGCTCATTCTAAAACTATACCAAACATCATTTTTAAATTAGAGCGATCGCAAATAGCCTTATTCCTTAATCGTCTCTTTGCTACTGATGGATGGGCTGCACTGCTTACTAGCGGTCAATCACAGTTAGGCTATGCAACAGTCAGCGAAAAACTAGCCAGACAAATTCAACATCTTTTATTACGATTTGGGATTATTGCATCTCTCAAAAAACGGTCTGTTAAGTATAAAAACACACGAAGGCCAGCGTGGCAATTAGATATTACTGATGCCTTATCTATTAAAACCTTTATCGCCGAAATAGGTATTTTCAGTAAAGAAGAAGCAATAGAAAAAGTTGCAGCAGCAATATCTCAAAAAAGATATCAAACTAATCGTGACTTGATACCTGTAGAGATTTGGGAACAAATAGCATTAGCAAAAGGTAATGAAACTTGGAGTAATTTAGCTAGACATGCAGGGATTAAAGGTTATACAAATATGCATGTTGGTAAACGTGCCCTCAAGCGGGAAAGGCTTTGGATACTAGCTACAGCTTTAGATAATTTACCACTTCAACAGTTAGCAACCAGTGATGTTTATTGGGATGAAATAGTTGCGATTGAGTCGGTAGGTAACAAGCAGGTTTATGACTTAACAATTCCAGAAACACACAATTTTGTTGCTAATGATATCTGTGTACACAATACAGCATTTTGCTTAAACCTTGCTCATAATATCGCCGCTTCTTATAAATTACCAGTTGCTTTTTTCAGCTTGGAAATGTCCAAAGAGCAACTGACGCAACGTTTATTAGCTAGTGAAGCGCAAATTGAAAGTAGTTATCTACGGACTGGTCGCCTCAGTCAAACACAATGGGAACCTTTAAGCCGTGCTATTGGTATCCTTTCCGAGATGCCAATTTATATTGATGACACGCCGAATATTACAGTTACACAAATGCGTAGTCAATCAAGAAGGCTGCAAGCGGAAGTTGGAACTGAATTAGGATTAATTGTAATAGATTACTTGCAATTGATGGAAGGAGCAGGTGATAATCGAGTTCAAGAATTGTCAAAAATTACCCGTCAACTAAAAGGTTTAGCGCGGGAATTATCTGTACCAGTTATTGCTTTATCTCAGTTGAGCCGAGGGGTGGAAGCGCGTACTAATAAGCGTCCGATGTTGTCAGATTTGAGAGAATCTGGTTGTTTAGCAGGCGATAGTCTGGTGACATTAGTAGATAGCGGACTGCAAGTGCCAATTAAGGAATTAGTAGGTAAATCTGGTTTTGCAGTTTGGGCATTGAACGAAGCTACAATGCAGCTAGAAAAGGCAATTGTTAGCAATGCTTTTTCGACTGGTATAAAGCCTCTGTTTACTTTAACAACTCGACTGGGGCGGAAAATCCGTGCCACAGGTAATCACAAGTTTTTAACAATTAATGGCTGGAAAAGACTTGATGAATTAACTCCTAAAGAACATTTATGTTTACCGAGACATCTCCCCAGTGATGTTTATTGGGATGAAATAGTTTCAATTGAATATAGTGGCGAGGAAGAAGTGTTTGACCTCACCGTTACTGGGTTGCATAATTTTGTTGCAAATAATATTATTGTTCACAATTCCATTGAACAAGATGCGGATTTAGTAATAATGTTATACCGTGATGAATACTACTCTCCTGATACTCCCGATCGCGGCATTGCAGAAGTAATTATAGCTAAACACCGCAACGGGCCTACTGGTACTGCAAAACTTTTATTTAATCCACAGTTTACAAAGTTTCAAAATTTAAAAATTTAGCTATTTAATGGAGAATGAGGAGCCGAGGGGAAAGAGATAATTTTAATTAATTCTCCCCCCTGCCCCATGCCCAATCCCCTAGTTACTACTTAACTCCGAGCAATTCCACATCAAACAGCAGAGTAGCGTTAGGTGGAATCACGCCACCAGCACCACGAGCGCCATAGCCTAACTCAGAGGGGATGATTAACTGACGACGACCGCCTACTTTCATCGTGCTAAGTCCTTCATCCCAACCTTTGATTACCTGTCCAACGCCAATTTTAAAGCTGAAGGGTTGGCCGCGATCGCGTGAACTATCAAACTTAGTACCATTTTCTAAAGTGCCGACATAGTGAACTTCAACCGTTTGTCCAGGTTGAGGAGTCGCCCCAGTTCCCTCTTTTAACTCGACATACTTTAACCCAGAAGGGGTGGTTACGGTTTTGTCATCAGACATAGTATTGCTCGCAATTAGAGTATTATTTTCACTTAAAGTTGTGGGCGCTAGCGGCGTTTGGGTTAACTCGGCAGCAATGGCAGTATTCTGTTTACTACCTACTTGCCCCACAATCAACAGCACAACACACACCAGCATGAACGCCACGCTGAGGAAAATTGGTTTCAAAATCAGTTCTCCTTACTTAGGTATCCTGGCAAAAACATTACCAATAGGACACAATTAGTTTAAATCACAAATGACATCTTAACGCCAAAGCTTATTTTCCAAATCGCGCAATTGACGCTCTAAACGGTCAATTCTCCCCCGTAGTTCATCCACTTCCGATTGTCGAGCCACCCCCAAATCTTGCATCATATTTCGCATTTGTCGTTGCATTTGGACATCAAAGTTTCCCTGCTCTGACTTTAACTGCTGGGCTAAATCGTCTATAACTGCCTTGGCTTGCTCAGGATTGAGCTTACCGTCTTTAACTAAGTCATCACCGACTTGGCGCAGTTTTTCCGCTACTAAAGACGTTGTGCCAAGACCGACCATCATTAGCTGTTGCAACCAGTTGCTATTGTCCATTTTCCCTTCCTCTTACTTATTTCAAACCAGCCCACCCTTGCTCCTGAGTGTAGGCAATGAAGCTATGCTAAAAGCCTAGTTCTTCTAGCCTACATCTCTATTTTGGCAAATTAGTAAACACAGAGATTACAGGGCGTGATTGTAGAACTACCCAAGTTTCACGATGCCCCGAATTTAACGGAAAATTTTATCCAAGAAGGACGCGCAAATTTGGACAACAGCACTGGCTGAATATCCTACATTTCTGGGCAGAGATGTTTGGAACAGCCCCAATGACCCCACATAAGCTATGCAGATTAGTCTCAATTAACTAAAAAAAGGGGCAAAATCCCCTTGTTGAAGGTAAGTAAAATTCTGCCACAGTTACTAGTGAAGCGATCGCCACAAAAAATTATTGCAATCTAACTTGACTTTTAGTTAAATTTGTGAACGCCATTTTTGAAACGCTATTTCGTAATCCTCTGATTTACTCTGAAAAACGCTCCACCAATGAAAAAATAATCCTAACCCCCACCCTAATATTGGGAAAATAGCCCAAAAATAACTAGGACTAGTGATTAAATTTAAGAGAATGAGGAATAAATTCACTGCTAAAAAGGAAACAAAATGCCCCCAAAAGGCTCTGCGTCGGAAAGTATTAAATCTGTGCCGCAATCGTTCCTCTTCTTGTTGAACTAACCACTTTTTTTCAGTTTTTTCCAAAATTTCAGAAGAAATGCCTAACTCAGATGCCATTTCTATCAGCTGTTCTCGTGAAAACTCTCCTTTTTGTTTACGAGCAAGCGCTATTTCGAGGATTTTTTGCACATCTTCTGAATCGTAAGTCATTTTAATTCCCTTATAAGTTTGTGTGTAAATGCGCTTTTGATTTCACGAAGTTTTCGATATGCTTCGTTCAATTCAGTTAGCGAACGTCTCACATTTTGCACCCAATACTTAGTGACATTCACAACCTGATTATTTTCTCATAACTGATTTAGGGCTACTGTATTTGTCAATACTCTAATTGCTTTTATCGAACAGAATTCAGGAGTCAGAATTCAGAATGAATTCTGTATGACTGACGGATGAATAATTGGGTTTAAAACCCCCACTAAATTGAAAATTTGGTGGTCTTCAATCCTGCGCCGGTCTGAATTCCCGACTGATTGATTCTGACCGGAGCTTTCGGAGTCTCCGGCTCCGCTCCTGAATTCTGACTTCTGAATTCTTCTTCAAAAGGTTAGGGACTCTATTGAGTAATGCGATCGCAACTTGGTGAAGTACAGACGATCTTAAGGGCACAGCAATGCTGTTCCCCTACCTGTGTATTTCATTTACCTAAAAAACGCTGTAGTAAAGCGATCGCACCTATTGCACCTACCGATGTGTAGGAAAAGCAACGATGCCTGCGGCGGTAAACTACGCATCTAAGACTGCTTGTAGCTCATCCACCCAGATTAACTACATATAATTCTCTATTGGTATAAAAATATATGTAAACTTTTATGGTATCAATAAAAAATTTGATTTTACATACACCCAACGATAGATAGATTTTATTAAATAAATAGTTTAGATTTGTAACAAGTTACACAGAACTAGGTAAAGCACATGGCCAACATAATTGAAACTGCCACTAATAATGGTTCTTTCACGACACTAGTTGCAGCAATCCAAGCGGCTGGTCTGGAAGGTACACTGAATGGCAATGGCCCATTCACCGTGTTTGCACCTACTGATGAAGCGTTTAACAAGCTTCCAGCAGGTACAGTAGATGCATTACTGAAAGATATTCCTAAGCTGAAGAAAATCTTGACCTATCATGTAGTCTCAGGAAAGGTACTGGCTGCTGATGTAGCTAAACTGAAGACAGCTAAAACAGTTGAAGGTTCAGAAGTAAAAATTGACGCTTCTAATGGCGTTAAAATCAACGATGCAAAAGTTGCAACAGCAGATGTTGCTGCTGATAACGGTGTCATCCACGTAATTGACACAGTTTTGATTCCTGCATAAACAAACTTCAGAATAGCGAATGCTATTTCTGGGGTGGCGGCTACCTATAGTCGTTTCTTGATTAAAATCTGGTTGAATGTTTTTTAGTAAACACCAACTACCAACAAATCCATCTAGATATTGTCTAGATGGATTTATTGTTTAACAAAATGTAGGGGTTTAAGTCCCCGGCTTCTATCAAGCAGCAAGTGTTATCGCGGGGTCTAAATCCTCGTTACAACACGTGATTGCGAATTGCGAATTGCGAATTGCGAATTGATTTAACTAGGTGTAATCAAATTTTTAGTTTTGCCAAACCTAAATAACGGATACCTTCGGGGGAAATGTCAAAACGACAAGGTAAGACTTCTAAACCAAGAGCGATCGCATCGCGTAATAATTTACCATATACAGGATCTGTGCGATCGCCAGGAGAAAACTCTGTACAATCACCGCGATTGATAAAGTAAAGCATCACCGCACGAGTTAGAGGTAGCAACGCCATTAATTCTCGCAAGTGCTTTTGTCCTCTTGTAGTTTCTGTGTCGGGAAATAAAGCTAATCTTCCCTCAGATAAAGTTGTATTTTTCACTTCTAAATAAATCGGGCGTTCCTCATCACTCCCCGTCAAGAAAAAATCCACTCGACTTTTTTTATCTAGCCCATAAACCACTTCACCCTTGATTAGGCTATAGTCGCCCAATTCTGGAAAAAGATGTTGCGCCAAAGCTAACTTTACCACCCGATTGGGCAAAAAAGTATTTATGCCTACCCAAGTCGGCTCATTATCATGTACTTGAATTAGTTCTAAAGTGTAAGCCAATTTGCGGTTAAGATTATCACTTTTGGAAAGCTGTACAGCACTTTGGACAGTTGATACTCCAGTCATTGGCCCTGTGTTGGGACAATGTGCTGTCACTATTTCGCCAGAAGTAAGTTGAACGTCAGCAAAAAACCGCTTGTAACGCTTGAGTAAAATCCCCGGATACAAAGGTGGGTAACGGTAAAGCCAATCCATCATTATAAAACCTTGTTGCTGCTAGTAAATATACGTCGATTCCTTACCCACCTAACTTTCAACAGCAAATCTTTTCAGCAGTGACTCCCCAGTATGACAAAAATCAAGCAACTTCACATATCATAGATTGTCAATTTTTGTAGTCAAATTGACAACATAGTAATAAAAAGTAGCATATACTCAGTGTTATAAGCCTTCCATAAAAAATCTGGGAGACTTCCAACGTGCAAGGAGGTAAATCCTATGCAAAAAGTGTGGACAGCGACGGAATTAGAATATGCTTTTCTGTTTACTTTAAGAAAAGTAAATTCCATCAATCTAGAAGGTTTCAAGCCATTTTTTAGTAATATGCCTGTTGACCCTTATATCAAAGGCAACTATCGTTCCAGAAGATTATCTCGGTTCATAGTTTCTGGAAATGAGTTAAGCAAATTACCTCATGGCTACTTCTTTCAAAGTAAAGATTATAATCCATTAATGGGTGACATAAAAAGAGAGTTTGCAGAATTAGATGATGCACTCATAGAACTTGATATTTTTAGAAATCTTGTTTTAGCATTTAGTGATTCTTGTAAACTTCATCCTGAAGCTGAAATCGGAGTTCATCAAATTAGAATTAGTTGTTCGCCGGACAACTTTAGTAATCCAGCACCTGAAGGTATCCATCAAGACGGTACTGATTTTATTGGCTTATTTTCAGTAGATAGAGATAATATTCAAGGTGGAGAAACACATCTCTATACTGCAAAAAAAGAAAAACCTGTGTTTAGCAAAGTTCTAAATCCGGGGGAACTTTTATTGGTCAATGATCATGAATTTTTCCACTTCGCCAATCCGATAAAACCACAAACTGATGGTCAAGGAAGTTGGGATGTTTTTGTACTAACTTCTCCTAGCTTACTTTCAGAATAATTCTGTGGTGTCCAGATCCCCGACTTCTCAAAGAAGTCGGGGATCTATCCTTTTAATTTTAATCTCTGAAATCTGGGGAGTTGAATGTAGTCATTTCCCCAGTTTTTTATTGAGAATTGGAAATAGTCAGGCTGATAGTGATTTATCTATAGCAATCCTATCTGATTTGTGAAAATTCTCAGTGTCCAGATCCCCGACTTCTTAAAGAAGTCGGGGATCTAACTTTTCACGAATAATTTAGGATTGCTAGAGTTGCCATATCAGTTAATAAATCTGCAATCAGGAGGTGTACAATCTTTAATTGGGTAAATCCCCCTGAGAAAATTTCCGGGATGTGTTCGTTTTAATTCATTGCAAATCCGAAATCAAGCAAAGCCATGCTGAATACTTAAAATATTAAGAGTGAGTGGATAGGTTAGGCTACGAAGCAAGCTTGCTGAAATTCAACTAACTGAATCAACCAAACAAATGCTATGAATGACGAATTCTACAATAGAGGATTAGAAAAGTCTAGGCGAAAAGACTACGCCGGGGCAATTGAGGAATTTAACCATGCTTTACAACTAACACCTTACTTTACCGAAGCTTATTTGCAACGGGGTTTGGCATATTATGACTCAGGAGCAATCCTTAAAGCTGTTTCAGATTATACCGAAGCTCTGAAACTTAATCCTGAGAGTGTAGAGGCGTATTATTGTCGTGCATTGGCTAGGGTGGCGCTGAAAAATTTATCGGGGGCGCTAGAAGATGTTGAACGCGCGATTCGTCTCAATCTTAATTATGCTGCGGCTTATAATCTGCGGGGAATGGTGCGGCGCAAACAGGGTTATATTCAAGATGCGATCGCTAATTTTAAAAAGGCTGCACAATTATATCTAGAACAACAGGATAAAGAGAATTGTCGTCTGTGTCTGGAACGAATTAAACAGCTACAACCCCAAGAATTACCTGTAGTACAGCAATCACGTTCCACCAATGCGCCAGTTTTATCCACCAAAGATTATTTTACGCAATTATTAGAAAAGGCTGAAAAGGGAGATACCCAAGAAGCATTGGCAGATTTAAACTGGGTATTGAAAGCCGATTCACAAGATGCCCAAGCTTACTGCTGTCGTGGGGTTGTGCGTTGTAAGATGGGAAATTATCGAGAAGCGATCGCAGATTTTAATCAAGCATTGCGACTAAATTTTCAAGATGCCATTGTCTATCGCAACCGAGGTAAAGCCCGTTCTATATTAGGAGATCATCAAGGTGCGATCGCGGATCTTAACCAAGCACTCCAGATCCAACCACAAGATCCTCTAGTGTATATTGCCAGAGGTAATGCCTATCGGACAACGGGCAACTATCTCGGTGCAATTCAAGATTACACCCAAGCATTGCAAATAAATCCTGATGATGCTCAAGCTTACTACAATCGCGGCATTGCCTATACTTGTTTAGAAGAAATGCAAAATGCCGTGGAAGATTATCAACGGGCGGCGAGTATCTTTTGTGAACAAGAAGACTGGGGAAATTATCAACAAGTCTTAAGTAGCCTAGAAAAAATCCAAAAATTTAGTCCCCAGTCAAAAAGGCAAAAGTATAACATGCTACATCAACGACTTTTGGGAATGGTTGGGGGATATTGGGAAATTGCCGAAAGATTGATTCAGCAGAAGCAGGATTATCATCCTGGAATGTCAGATGAGTGGTATTTGCAAAGAGTAATTGATGATTTAGAACGCGATCGCGGTAGATGAAGAATTTAAAAGCCAGAATTCAAAATCAATTTATTTGTGGATTCATATCAGGTTCGGTTAAATACTTATGATATCTGTAGGTTGGGTTGAGGAACGAAACCCAACACGCTGATCCTTGTTTATGTTGGGTTTTACTGCCGTTCAACCCAACCTACATTGATAAGTTTTATTATAAGTAATCACCCGAACTTGATATTATACCTGGATACAGCAGATTGCGATCTAATCAAATACACGTAGAGACGTAGCAGTGCTACGTCTCTACAAGGTTTTGGGTTTTATATATGTACTTCATTTACCTGAAACGTGCTGTAAATGCCACTAAATATGTAAATTCACCCGTACTAAGTGTACGAGTGAAAATGCGATCGATTACTTGTCAAAAGACCTAACTGACTACCGCTTCAGCTTTTTCTTCAGCTTTTTCCTTCACTAACACATAAGGCTGTTCAGCCCCTTGTGCTAGATATTCAGCTAGCTGACTTTCAATTTGATCGCGCACAATTTGGCGATATTCTAGAAAATGCTCATTGTGGGCGCAAGCAGCGATGTAATGCTCAATAACTCCAGGATTATGCTTGAGAATGCTAAACAAATGATGCCAGAACTTCCAACGGGTTTCCCGTTTGATTCCTTGTCGCCAAATCACAATCAACAAGGCTTTGATAACTATCCACTCTGGCATTTTTGCTGGCGCTTTCCAACTCGGCAAACCCATCATTAAGAAACAGCGATAGGTACGATCCAAGTAATTTACTGGGTCGTATAAAGTACAAAACGCTTCAACATATTCTCTAGCAAGTTCTTCTAGGGGACGGGTAGGGAGGAAGTTCATCAACGTTGTCTGGTTGATGTTTCCATCTTGATTTTCCCGCAGTCGTCCTTCTTTTTTCAGGCGATGCCAAAGTGCGGTGTTAGGTAGCGCTTGCAACATGGCAAAGGTAGTTGAGGGAATAGCTGCTTGTTCCGCAAAACGGACAATGCGATCGCCTGCGCCTGCTTTTTCGCCATCAAAACCGATAATAAACCCAGCCATTGGGCGCAATCCGGCTTTGATGATAGTTTCCACTGCCTCAGTTAGAGAACTGCGAGTATTTTGAAACTTCTTGGTCATTTGCAAACTATCCTCATCCGGCGTTTCAATTCCCAAAAACACCGCCGAGAAACCAGACTCAACCATTAACTCCAACATTTCTGCGTCTTGCGCCAAGTCAATTGAAGCTTCAGTGTCAAATCGGAAGGGATACTTATGTTCTGCCATCCAGACTTTTAACTCTTTCAGCAACAATTTTACATTTCGTTTGTTGCCAATAAAGTTGTCATCCACCATGAACACACCCCGCCGCCAACCCAGTTCATAGAGGCAATCTAACTCTGCTAACAATTGTGCTGGGGTTTTGGTGCGTGGTTTGCGCCCGTAGAGAACAATAATGTCGCAAAATTCGCACTGGAAGGGACACCCACGCGAAAACTGCACCGACATCATGTCATAGGCATCCAATTCTAATAAATCAAAGCGGGGTATTGGTGTACTTGTGACATCAGGTTTTTCTGTGGCGCGAAAAGTGCCAGATGTGTCTCCCCGTTGAACTGCCTCAATAAACATGGGCAAAGTGATTTCCCCTTCATCCAGAATCAGAAAATCTGCGCCAACGTTTTCAACTTCGTGAGGTACAGAGGTGGGGTAGGGGCCGCCTACTGCGACTAACTTGCCACGTTTTTTAGCTTCCTGGATTTGGTCAAGTAAATCTTGTTTCTGGACAATCATCGCAGAGAGAATTACTATGTCTGCCCATGCCCACTCTTCTTCCGTTGCTTGGCGGATGTTGCGATCGACTAGCTTGAATTCCCATTCTTGGGGCAGAATCGCCGCTACTGTGACTAAACCCAGAGGTGGTAATAAAACTTTGCGATCGACTAACTCCAAGATTTTTTCATAAGACCAAAAGGTTTTGGGAAATATTGGATACACTAACAAGATTCGCATGTAGTATCAATCCTCACACTTTGATTGTTATCCCACTCTAACGAAAATAAAGAGCTATTGACTTTTTATTAAAGTTGTTTTATCTTAGCACTGATATTTTTCCCTTTAATGGGTGACTAGCGACTTGAATTCTTGCAGTTAATCGGCAAAAAGAAAAGCATGTTGAAACAGAAATCAAAAGATTTTTGGTTTCTCTAACTACCACTGGGCAGCAAACTAAATTCATATCAGTAGGACTTAGGCTAATACGCTTCGGTTAAGGCAAGAGACGCGATAAATCGCCGTCTCTACAAAGAACTGATTATTGTAAAAACGGCGATTTATCGCGTCTTTGTGATCTAGGGAGTGTCATCAAAAAACCTTATCCGAACCTTACTGGGGCTTAGACAGAAGAACTGGCAGCTTGTGTAGGTTTACCTTTGCAAGAAATGACCACCATCATTAGCAAATAATAGATATTTTATGAATCAGCACGTTTAACGCCACTAAGTTTTAAAACATCGCTCATGGTTGCACAATAATTTGGCAAGCCGAAACTATCAGGATTGATGAATTTTTCATAAGTAAAATGCCGATAGTTCATGCAAAATCTATCCCAAGCAGCCATCCGAATGCGAAACAGAACAATAATCAAATTAGCTAATGCTATAGATATAGGAATGCGAAAGTAAATCTTTTTGCCCAAATAAGCACAAACTTGTTTCACTGCTTGATTAGCAGTTAATGGTGCTTGACCTAAAACCAGCCGACGTGGTTGATCGTTTTTGGCAGGATGATCAATTAAATATCGCACTACAGTGGCAATATCTTGTGCGTGAATAAAGTGAAAACTGCCATCTGCTTCCAAAAAGCGAATCACATTAATATATTTCGTCACTTCTGTAATCCCAGATGTGACAGCAGAATAGGGTTTATTCGCATCACCACCCAATACTACAGTGGGAAAAACTGTGGTAATTTTGGGTGCGATCGCTAATTTTTCTTTTTTCTCTAAGCAGTCATATTTAGAACGGATGTAGTCTGTCCCAATTTCCCCGGCTTCTTTTAATGGTTGATTGTAGCGATCCAAAACGCTAGCTGTCGAAAAATAAATCACCTGCTGGCAACGTTCTGGATCTAGCAATTCCAGTAACTCTATAGTTTTGACGACATTAATATCAAATGTATTCTCACCACCCCAAGCTGTGGCTGTGAGTACCGCCGTATCAATTGTGGATAGCAAATCGGCAAATTGGCGAACATTTTGCATATCGCCTTGCAAAATGTTGATACCCGAACGCGCCTTAATATCAACTTGTAGTTTATTTGGGTTCCTGACTAGCAGATACAGTTCGTGATCTGTTTCCTTAATTAAGGCTTCTGTTAAATAATGACCTACACAACCACTTGCACCAGTCACTAAAATCCGTTTCTGGCTCATAGAAATTTTTTTAAAAGTAAGGAGTTAAAACTGAAGAGTTAAAACTGAAGTTAAAAGTTCCGAATCAGGAGTTAAAAACAAAGTTATAAGTTAGAACTGAGGAGTTAAAAATAACTCTGCACCTCACAACTGATAACTCATAACTCCTAACTCATAACTCCTAATTCTTAACTCCTGCAAGATTCAATTCCTTTGCAGTTTCAAAGAAGAAAGCGACATTTTCTTCGGGAGTTTCTGGTAAAACACCATGACCAAGATTGAGAATATGACCCCAATTGCCAGCTTTGCGAACGGTATCATGAATGCGATCGCGGATAAACTGTTTAGAGCCGAATAACACGCCAGGATCGAGATTTCCTTGAACTTTGACTTGTTTACCTAATCTGGCTCGTGCATCTGCCATATCTACCGCCCAATCTACACTGACAATATCAGCGCCAGATTGTCCCATTCTTTCCAACACACCAGCACTACCGCTAACTAGCAGAATTAATGGTGTATCGGGGTGGGTTTGCTTAACTTGCTGGAAAACTCGCTTTTGATAAGGTAGAGCAAAGGTGTCATAATCTTGAGGACTCAATTGACCCGCCCAAGAATCGAACATTTGCACAACTTGAGCGCCAGAGTCAATTTGGTAGCGGGCATAGATGGCGATCGCATCTGCTAACTTAGATAACAGTTGATGCAATATCGTCGGATCTGAAAATGCCATGTTTTTAATGATGGAATAGGTTTTAGAACCTTTTCCTTCCACCGCGTAAGCTGCTAATGTCCACGGCGCACCCACAAAGCCTAACACCGTTGATTTATCGCCGACTTCCGAGCGCAACGATTGTAAAATTGTCTTGATAAATGGTAGAGCTGCTTCTGGTTCTAAGGGATGCAAATTCTCGATTTGCTCTTGAGTGCGGAGTGGCGAGTGAATGATTGGCCCTTTACCTTCGGCGATATCCATGTCAATGCCCAAACCAGGTAATGGGGTGACAATATCAGAAAATAAAATTACTCCATCTGGTTGGAAAGCTTTCCACGGTTGCAAGGAAACTTCAATTGCTACATCTGGAATTTCCGAGCGATCGCGAAACGAAGGATACTTTTCTCTTAAGTCTCGATATGCTTTCATATATCGTCCCGCTTGTCGCATCATCCATACAGGGGGACGATCTACTACTTCACCACGAGCAGCCCGTAAGAGATGAGGAGTCGTTGAAGAAACACCCATTTATTACTTCATCCTAAAGAGTCACTTTTTTATGCCACTGTTTAGCTTATCATTCCGGGATTACGCTTTATTAGCAAGTTGTCAGCAAAAGCCCTAGTCCCTTTACAGCAAAGGGAAATCGGGTCGGGAATGGGATAAAACAAGAATTAACAAAGAAAGTGGAATATAAAAGAATTTCGTTACTCTTTTGTGTTGTCTCCACTCTTTACTCCCCTAACTTCTATGCAAACTGACTCTAACAGTCCCGATGGTGTTGCATCTGCTAATAATGAGCCTAATACAGGAAAGTTTTTGATTCCGCGATCGCAGCGACAGATGTTCTTTATTCAGTTTACCTTAATGACCCTCATCGGATGGGTTGTGGGTGGGGTTGCCAGTATCGCCTTAGAGAAAATTATTCTCCAAAGTTTTTCATCTAGCGTTGTTATCCAACCACAAACATTAAGCATTTTGGTGAGAAGTCTCAGTAATGTTGTATTTGCTGTGATTTTTGCTGCTGACCAGAGCCTTGTCCTTTACCGATATTTACCGGGTTTGCAATGGCTATTTGCGACTAGCGTTGGTTGGCTGATTGCTAACGGCGTTTCTACAGCCTGGATTAACTACATTTCAACCATTGCCTTATCATCGCCTGAAGAAACTTTTATTTTCGGATTTTTATCTGCGATCGCATATATAATTTCTGGTATTTGGCTAGGTATTTGTCAGTGGCTAGTATTGAGGCGATATACAGCAGATATTTGGTGGTGGAATTTCTTACCCTCAATCTCTTTCTTCTTGATCACTATTTTGGTTTGGTTGCTTTTTATTCTGCAAAATTTAATTCCAGAAACCTACCGGACTCCCATATTATATTGGAGTGGACAAGGAATTACAGCAGCGATTCTGGGAGCTATACCAGCAATTGGTTTGTGTACATTGAAAAGAAATGTACATCGTAAAACTGGAATTTCTCCCTAAATTTTGTCGATATATTCCCTAATTTTAATATTTATGACTCGTCCGCGCATTCTGCAACCCGGTCAAAGTTATACATTTAGTAAGTATTTTGAATTACCTTATGCCCCAGGAGACATTTTAGCGGAACTGGGATGTAGTTACGAACGCGCATCGCTACAACTACCACAATATTCAGGTGTAATTGATTATTTAGAGTTTTTGCAGCGTTACTTGCGGCGCAATCTCATGCGCGTCAATCCTATCAGTGAAGCTGCAAAACGTGAAATTTTAATTGCTCCTATTTTATTGGAAATTTGCGACCAAACACAAACTCAACTGAACATTGAGTACCCCATTAATGTTAGCGAACAACTCAAAGGGAGTTTTGATTACTATATTTCTTCCTCAAATTCATTGTTAGTAGTTGAAGCCAAACAATCAGATTTAAGCAGGGGATTTACTCAACTTGCAATTGAATTGATAGCACTCGACCAATGGATAGATTCCCAAACCCCAACTTTGTATGGTGCTGTCACAAATGGAGAAGATTGGCGATTTGGGATATTTTATCGGCAAGATAAACGGATTATGCAAGATATTAAACTTTATCGTGTTCCAGAAGGTTTGGAAGAATTAGTACGAGTACTTGTAGGAATTCTTACTAATGCTAATAGTTAATTATGGCGTTGCATATTTGCGGCATGATTTAGCAACTTCTAAATTCCTCCCTTTGCCCCAATTCATCCCACAGCCCCATTTAATTGCTATCCCAAATAGTTTCTAAACGCTCTTGCGCTGTTTTAAGAGCTTTTTCGGGAGACTCACCCATTAATGTAGCTTCAATAGCTCTACCAAGACTATCAGAAAGACGGCTATATCCAGGAATAATCGGTCGAGCGCCAGCCAAGGGAACTTGTTCCATAAATACTTTTAACCAAGGTTTTTGGTTCATGAATTGTTGATAAGCTTCACTTTCAGCAGCTTTAAGATTAATTGGTAAAAAACCGGTTCCAATACTCCATTCTTTTTGGAATTCTTCACTCAAAACATATTCTAAAAACTTGAGTGCGGCTTCTTGTCTGGCTGGCGTTGTCTTCATCACATAGAGATTTCCGCCACCTGTCACCGTAGCTTTATCAACATTTGCAGGTATGGGAAATGCATCGTAATCAACTTTAGATTTAGTGATATAACTCCAAGGCCCCGTAATTTGCATAGCAACGCGACCCGCTATAAAAGCATCCTCTTCATAACCCCGTTCTGGAGAAGAAAGCATTGCAGAACCATCTTTTAATAGTTCTTGCCAAAATTGTAAAGCTTTCAGCGCTCCAGCATTTGTTAAATCTGGTCGGTTATTTGTTAATACTTCTCCTCCAGCGCTCAATAAAAAAGGAAACCAACTAAAAACAGTCCATTCTCCCTTCCCCAAAGGCAGTACAATTCCGTACTGTTCTGGTCGCTTGTCGCCATTGCGGTCTATGGTTAATTTTTTGGCAACTTCCCTTAATTCTTCCCAAGTCTTAGGCATTTGCGTAATTCCCGCAGCTTCAAAAAGCTTAGGTCTATAAAAAATGCCTATATTGCTTGTATATAATGGGGCTGACCAAAGATGACCGTCTAATTCCAATTCTTCAAGTAAATTAGGTCTAATTTCTGCCTTTAGTGGCAATTTTTCTAGCCAATCTTCTAAAGGTATAATTGCTCTTAAATCTGCCAACTGACCTGTAATTTGCGGGTAGAATGCCAGAATATCTGGAGGCACATTACCCACAACTGCTGTTAATATTTTTGGCAATTGGGGTTGAGCCAAGAAGACAGATTCTACCTGGATATCACGATGAGTCTGATTAAATTTGTCTACCAGTTTTTCAAACACATCCCGATTTGTCGGGGGATTGATTGCTTGCCATAAAGTTAAATGAATTACTCCATCGTCCTTCTGTGCTATTCCCTGGCAACCAGATAAAAATATTATTAGGACAATTCCTAGAAGTAATTTCTGCCAAACAGAAGCAATAACCCGGCGTGAATAATGGCTTATTCGGGATGGAAAAAAAATATTCTTCATACCAAGTAGTTAATAAAATTAAGAAATATTCTCTAAAACACTTTTGGTAATACTAGTTTCTGCTCTTGTATAAATATAAGTTTGAGGTTCACTTATTTTTTCAGTTCTGAAGATTTCTGCTGCCCGATACCAAAAATCTGTATCCTCTCCATAAGCAATATTATTAAATCCTTTCACCTCAAAAAATACCTGTCTCTTGCCAAAAAAGGTTGGGCCTAAAACACATTCCCTGAGATTAATTGTTTTACCCGGTTGAAAATAATCTGCAACAAAAATCTCTTCTTCTGTTGCAAATCCACCTTCAATCAAATCAATTTCTGGATTAGCTTTCATATATGCAATTCGCGCATCCAGATGATTTACTTTGTACGCATCATCACTATCAAGGAATGTTATGTATTTACCAAAAGATGCTTGAATACCAGCATTTTTAGCATACCATAACTTCCTATTTTGATGTTTCAAATACCGGATGTTTTGAAATTGTTGAATATAAGGATTGACAACTTCAAAAGTATTATCTTGGCTGCCATCATCAACTATAATCAGTTCCCAATCTTTAAAACTTTGAGCAATAACACTATCAATGCAATTATTTAGATATTTTGCTCGATTGTAAGTACAGAGGATAATTGATACTTCATGATTGAAATCAAAAACTACAGTTTCCATTGTTAAATGATCGTTGTAATTGTTCATACATAAATCCCAGTAACAAAAGAGGGATTTTTAATTATTAAGCTGCCTTGAACATAGCAAATTTATTAACTATGTAATTTTGTAAACTCGTGCATAATATCATTATAATTATAAATTATCCGGCTATAATCAAAGTTTTCTTGGACATATTCTAAAATTTCTTGGCGATAATATTGGTTTTTCTCAATCATCTCGCTAATTGTCTCGGTAACAATTTGTTTAGCTTCTGGTGTAGTATCGGTTAAAATATTATCTGGCAAAACTCTAATGAATTCTTTGTGATGTAAATTGGCGCTAGCAGATTCAGAAACAACAATACATAAACCTGCTGCCATTGCTTCTAATACTACGAGTGGTGCAACTTCTCCTTCACTAATTAAAACTAAACAGCTATAATCGGTGAGCCGAGAATAAACTTCTTCTAAACTCCATACACCTAAATGTTTTGTTGTTGTTCCTTCAACAAAATCAGGATCATCTAGAGGGCCAACAAAATCTATTGCAATCTTTTCATCTATGATTTTTGCTAATAATTTCTGCTGTTTTCTTGGTTGAATCCAACCTAAACAAATAGCTTTATTCTTACCTTGAGCTTGAAAATTTACTTTTTGAGTATCAATACCGTTCACTTGCACTGATATATATCCAGAATAGCCTGCTTTTACTAAAAAATCTTTTGTTATGTGAGAAAGAGCAATTATCCCAGGTGCAGCAAAATAATGTTGAAATGCTTCTCTAAACTCTTCATTCCATTTATTTGTTTTAAACAAATAACCATCATGGCAGGTAAAACAATATTTTTGTTTAAGCTTTCGATTAAATTCGCTTACAAAGCTGTAGGCGTGTAAATGCACAAAATCATAATTATTATTATTAATATATTCTATGACTTTGTTAACATCTTTCTCGTTTATGATATCGACTTGATGCCCAATTTTATCTAAAAAGATTTTGGATTCATTGATTACAGTTAGAACAGAATGCGAGAGGGGAGGTTCAGGGATATACCCCCAAGCGACAAGAGCAATTTTCATAAAGAATTTCTCCTCACACATTTAGATTTACTTTTCAGCCAAAATACAAGTTGCAACAGGATAATCTGGATGATAAGCGTCTAATTCTTCAGATGTCAATTCTTCTACGGCTATTCCGTGATAACTAGCTATTACAGTGGTTGGATTGCCATAAACATACAACTTCTGTTGGGAGAAATTTTTATACATCCAGGCAAAAGCATCAGGTAAAGGCCGCCAATAATCAACAGGAGTAGCATGAACTCTAATCGCACTTGGTACCATTGCAAAACATTTGCCACCGGGTTTTAGCCAAGTGTGAATGTTTTCCACCACTACCCAGGGAGCATAACAGTGTTCTAAGACGTTAAAAATGATTACTGAATCAAAAGATTCTGGTTTAATAACGGATACATCGTGAGCATCCCCAACTATATCTACTCCTGGGCCTGCTTCTAAGTTAAGAATCTGATATGATGCGCCTTGATTAATTTGATAAAAATCTTTATCTTTTGGTGTTCCTCCTATTTCTAGGATATTGCCACCAATTTGGGTTTGAATTTCTTTAAGAAATTTGCTGAGGTAGTATCTATCGACGGGTGTTCCCCTTGTTAATCCAAATGCTTGGCAAATGGGAACTGGTTTTTTCAAATCACCCCAATCTATTGAACCTGTAGCAGGGGATAATAAACCAAGATTTTCTAGGCGTTCTACTAATTTACGAAAGTCTTCTATATTCTCAATAGATTCTAAGTCATCTTCTAATTTATATTGGGAAAATAACTGTGGCAAAACTTGGTAAGTTTCTCTACTTAATGAACCAAGTTCATATTGCATTTCCTTTTCGATAAAACTCCGAAAGCCTTTACCAAAAATTGTCAGGCTACCATCTGCTAAAAAAACTAGGGCGTTTTGAAGAAGTTGCTCATATTTTTTTATCTCCTGAATTACTTTCTCTGCTATAGGTTCTGATTTAATTTTTTTAAATATTTGGTAAGCTGTCTCTAATGAATGTTCGTGGATAAATATTTCCAGTATTGTCAACCATGATTTGGATGGAATAATTTCTGCTGTTCGCTGACTCCAAGCAAAAATTGCATATAACTTTGAATCTTCGATTTTTAAAAAGGCATTAGGTACATATTGTTTTGGCATATAATTAATGACTCAAAAATTTTTAATCAGGAGGATGACTTGGGTATTATAAGCTATTTTTGATTTTATTTATAATGACACCGCATTTATTCTCAGACAAGCTAAGAATACCAATTTTGTGTTCGTGGAAGATTCTATTTCTCAAGCCTGACACAAGTGTTGCTCAGTCTTCTCTGGTAGGTAACGGGGCCAAAGAGTTAGGTTTTGGATTCCTGAATCGATGTTCTAAATGCCTCTAATTGCCGCAGCGCCACACTAGAGGCGATTACCTTTACTTGGATATTTGAGTTGATCTCAGTATTAACTATTGAACCATAGTATGTTACTGTTAATCCTAAATTACGTAATTTAATTGGTAACGCTAACAAAAGTAGTAGATAATTAATTTTTGGAGAATAATAAATAATGGCAAAAACTAATGAAGTTGTTCCAAGTATCTCTTTGTCTAGTTGGGACTATATTTCACCTGGATTTGAGATAGTTCATCCTGATTCATCTTTCCCCAATATGATTATTGGAGACATCAATAACTGTTATTGGTCTTATTTACGTCGAGATATTCCCCATAAATGGTATGTGGATAAAGATGAACCGTTTATAGGGTTCCTCAATCGAGATGAAGTGCATATTTTATATAATACAGCCCTCAAATTTGCCGGAAAAAAAGCTTTAGAAATTGGTTGTTTGCGGGGTTGGTCTGCTTGTCATCTGGCATTAGGCGGTGTGGAATTAGATGTAATTGATCCTTTTTTAGCCAGAGAAGATGTTTATGAAAGTATCAGTAATTCCCTGCGACTGGCTAATGTTCTCGACTCAGTGAATTTAGTAGCTGGTTATAGCCCACAAAAGGTAGAAGAGTTAGCTAAAGAATTACAACACAAGTGGTCATTAATTTTCATTGATGGCGATCATGAATCACCAGCGCCACTCAATGATACGATTGTTTGTGAACCATTGGCAGAGGACGATGCTTTAATTTTGTTTCATGATTTGACTTCCCCTGATGTAGCGCAAGGTTTAGACTACTTAAAAGAAAAAGGTTGGAATACAATCGTTTACCAAACTATGCAAATTATGGGCGCTGCTTGGCGTGGGAATATTGAACCAATAAAACATCAGCCAGATCCCAAAATTAATTGGAATTTACCAGAGCATTTACAACATTATTCTGTGAGTGGATTATAAGTGTTTAATCAGAAGCGGATCTGATTTTAACTTAATGGGGATGCCCGATCGCTAATATTCCCGCATCCCCATCTAAAGTTACTTCTACACCTACTGGTAATGCTGCATTCGGGCTATCATGACCAAAAGGTAAGTCAGAAACAATCGGAATACCCAAATCTCCCAAGCGATCGCGCAATACTTCTTCTACACTAAAGCTAGATATAGTTGGCGGCGCTTCACAACGAGTAAAACCGCCTAAAGCAATACCGCAGACTTGAGATAAAGCACCACTCAATCGCCATTGTGTCAGCATCCTATCGATGCGATAGGGTGCTTCTGTGACATCTTCTAACGCCAGTATTACACCATCCAAATGTGGCAGGATTGGTGTGGCTAAAAGGTTAGTAGCAACAGTGAGATTACCTGGTAATAAAGTACCACTTACTACGCCGCCACCCCACCCGCAACCCTTGAGAGGTTCAAGAGGACGACCTTCTACTGAATCGAATAATCGCTCAAGTGACCAATCTGGCTCATCTGCTAAAGTCGTCAGCACAGGAGCATGAACGCCAGAAATTCCTGCTATATAAAGGCTCCACAATAAAGCTGTGATATCAGAAAAGCCTATAAGCCACTTGGGAAGGGCTGAATTTTGTCGCCAATTCCAATCTTCTAAAATGCGGGTGCTGCCAAAACCGCCTCTGGAACAGAGAATACCACGACAATCAGGATCTTGCCATGCTGCTGCTAATTGTTGACGGCGGGTTTCGTCTGTTCCAGCTAGATAACCCCACTTGTCATCTATCTGAGGACTGATTTCTACTCGATAACCACGCGATCGCCAAATTTCTACACCCCGTTCAAATGCCTCAAATTCTCGCAAAGCACCACTAGGGGCAATTACTCGCAGTAAGTCTCCAGGTTTTAGGGGCGGTGGTAAGATTTTGGATGGCATGAAAAAAGTTAGGGGTGAGGGGAGACGCGATGAATCGCGTACAAGGGGTTAAGAATAAAGACTATACCTCAGAACTCCGATAAAATTTTATTGAATCATTTTTGAAAGCGATCGCCACAGTGGTTTTATTTTAGGTTCACTTTGTATCTAACTGTGAATTTTCTTTAGCTGGATTTTGCGGTATCAGGTAAATACCCCCAGAGATTAAAGTCAGGGCGACAGAAACCCAAAAGGCAAGCAGAGAGGGAGTTCGCCACACCTCACCCAAAGGCGCAATCAAAAGTGCGATCGCAACTATTTGACTAACAGTTTTGAGTTTACCCCAAATATTCGCCCCGGTAATGGTCGTTTGATTTACCCGCCAACCAGCGATCGCTAATTCTCGCGCTAAAATCAAAAACACTCCCCAAGCTGGGACTTTTCCTAATTCAATAAAAACCAGCAACGGCGCAAGTACCAGAAGTTTATCCACTAAGGGATCGAGAAATTTGCCCAATTCGCTAATTTGGTTGAGTTTCCGCGCCAAATAGCCGTCTAACCAATCAGTCAATGCAGCAACGAGAAAAATCGCCAAACATATCCACTGAGCTTCAGGTGTGGGATTATATAAACCGTAAAGCAGAAATGGTATCCCCAATAGGCGAGAGAAGGTAATCCAGTTGGGTATGGTCATAGGGAATTCAAAAATCCAACTTCAAAATTAACAACTGTAAAGCAACAAGCAGTCAAACAAATATGCAAAATCTATGCAGATTAGTGTATCTGTGTGTAGCTGCGTGGGAAAATCTGTTTTCTGTAGCTCTCTTAAAACAATACTATGACTGAACACACAGACTCTCAATTCCGCATCGAACGCGATTCGATGGGCGATCGCCAAATTGCTGGTAGCGTTTATTACGGTATCCAAACGCTACGAGCTATCGAAAATTTTCCTATTAGCGGCATCAAGCCTTTAGCTACTTACGTAGATGCTGGATTAATAATTAAAAAAGCTACAGCTATTGTAAATGGAGAACTAAATTGCATTCCCCAAGATATTAGTCAGGCGATTGTCCAAGCAACTGATGAAATCCTGGCTGGGAAGTTCCGAGATCAATTTGTCGTGGATGTTTATCAGGCGGGTGCTGGAACAT
Source organism: Nostoc sp. UHCC 0252 (assembly GCF_034931145.1). NCBI lineage: Bacteria > Bacillati > Cyanobacteriota > Cyanophyceae > Nostocales > Nostocaceae > Nostoc > Nostoc sp. UHCC 0252. Next base: position 164,710 of record NZ_JAYGHE010000007.1, read on the forward strand.
CTCACCACATGAATATCAACGAAGTTTTGGCAAATCGCGCCTTAGAAATTCTGGGTGAAGAGAAGGGCAATTATAAACGTGTTAGTCCTAACGATCACGTTAATTATGGACAGTCTACCAATGATGTGATTCCTACTGCAATTCGGATTGGTGGATTATTGGCATTATCCAAGACATTACACCCAGCAATAGATAGTGCGATCGCATCTTTAGAAAACAAAGCTGTAGAATTTCAAGATATCGTCAAATCTGGCAGAACCCACTTACAAGATGCAGTACCAGTGCGTTTGGGTGAAAATTTTCGCGCTTGGGCGCACATTCTTACAGAACACCAAAACCGGATTTACACCGCCTCTGGAGATTTGATGGTGTTGGGTTTGGGAGGTAGTGCAGCCGGAACGGGGTTAAATACTCATCCTTTGTATCGCGCCCGTGTAGTAGAAGTTCTTTCAGAATTGATTGATACTCCTTTAGAACCTGCGCCGCATCTCATGGCAGCTATGCAGAGTATGGCCCCATTTGTAAACGTTTCCGGCGCTTTACGCAACTTAGCGCAGGATTTAGTCAAAATCTCTCACGACTTGCGGCTGATGGATTCGGGGCCAAAAACAGGCTTGAAAGAAATCCAACTGCCTCCAGTGCAACCCGGTTCCTCGATTATGCCAGGGAAATATAACCCAGTGATGGCAGAGATGACATCAATGGTGTGTTTTCAGGTGATGGGTTACGATAGTGCGATCGCATTAGCTGCACAAGCCGGACAATTAGAATTAAATGTGATGATGCCACTGATTGCTTATAACCTAATTCACAGCATCGAAATTCTCGGCAATACCATCGCCGCACTCACCGAACGCTGTATCGAAGGAATTACTGCAAATCAAGAACGTTGTTTAGCTTATGCCGAAGGCAGTTTAGCTTTAGTAACCGCACTAAATACCCACATCGGTTACTTAAACGCTGCTGCTGTAGCGAAAGAATCTTTAGAAACTGGTAAATCCCTGCGCCAGATTGTCCTAGAACGGGGATTAATGAGTGAAACAGACTTAGCCACAGTGTTAAATCTAGAACAAATGAGTGGTATCTTACCGCTCAAAACAGAATAATAGATTATGGGGAATTGGGAATTGAGAATTGCTAATTGCTAATTGCCAATTGGAAATTGCGAATTGGGCATTGATTATTCCCTATTCCCCATTCCCCATTCCCCATTTCCCATTCCTAATCTATGCAGACTCAAAAATCATCAGTTAGTCTTATTCGGGCCACATCTTACGAACGAGATGCTTTACAAGAATCTCTAGTCACACTGCTGGAACCTTTTGGTGGAATAGCAGCATTTGTAAAAAAAGGCGATCGCGTTTTACTCAAACCCAATCTACTTACAGGCTCACGTCCTGGTAAAGAGTGTATCACCCGTGCCGAACTAGTTTACCAAGTTGCCCAGATGGTAATTGAAGTTGGCGGTAAGCCATTTTTGGGTGATAGTCCTGCTTTTGGCAGTGCCAAGGGCGTAGCAGTAGCAAATGGCTATCTGCCTATTTTAGAAGAACTCAATCTTCCCATCATCGATTTTCAAGGTCAGCGTTACCAAACCGTCAGTGATAATTTTAATCATCTGCGACTATCTAAAGAAGCAATGGAAGCAGACGTAGTGATTAACCTACCCAAAGTGAAATCCCATGCCCAGCTGACATTAACACTGGGCGTAAAAAACTTGTTTGGTTGCGTCCCCGGTAAAATGAAAGCTTGGTGGCACATGGAAGCTGGAAAAGATGCGAACAGATTTGGTGAAATGTTAGTAGAAACTGCTAGAGCAATTAACCCTAACTTAACCATATTAGATGGCATCATCGGTCATGAAGGAAATGGCCCTAGTAATGGTGAACCTCGCCAACTGGGAATTTTAGCAGCCGCATCAGATATATTTGCCTTAGATCGGGCAATGGTAGAAATTCTTAATGTTCCTCCTGAACAAGTGCCCACGGTTGCAGCTTCTCAAAGGCTAGGAGTTTGTCCAGAACTAGCTGACATAGAGTTTCCGCATTTAAATCCTGACTTATTAAAAATAGAAGATTGGCGGCTACCAGACAAGTTGATGCCCATCGATTTTGGTATGCCTCGCGTAATTAAATCTACCTTTAAGCACCTTTACACCCGATTTATCAAAGAACCAATTAGTGTTTACGGAAGGCAGTAGTACCGCAGAACAGAATGCAAAAGTCAAAAGAATTATATTCCAAGCTTTTGCGCCATTTGAAATGGTATGTTTATTTCCACGCCCTTTGTAATAGGGAGATGCTCCCAAGAATAAACCCATACCTACTCCCTACTCCCTACTCCCCAATTTAATGCAAACTTCGTTACAGCAATTTCATTTATTAGCAGATTAATCTGTAATTACCCTCCGATTGCTTAACCAGACCGCCCTATTATATTAGTGGCGGTTTTTTTAACGGATTAATTTGTTATAGAATTTCTTGTCTAAGATTTTGATGTATTCCAAAAGTTATACGTATTTAGCATTTGGAAACTGGAATTGGGTATTTTGTTCAAATATGAGCAAAGTTTAACGATAATCCTCTACGCCATCTTCTAAAAGATTATTTACTCTACCTATATATAGATTGACAAAAAGGCTGTGATATTACACAGATTGCTGAATTAAAATCTTTAAATATTTGTTTAGTAGTATTACTGAATTCATGCTGCACAATACAGTTGATGTATCTGTATTTATTCGGTAGTTATCATTGGTTATAAAAATAATAACTACTATTTACTCTCTGGTGTCAAATATTCCTATGTATAACTAACGCATAGCAATCAAAACTACTGATAGATGTTAAGTGCAATTGCTGTTTTGTGTCCTGTATCACAAATTAGCAATTCCAGCAAAATGACCTTATCAAAGGTGTTTTAGAATGTTATAATCATGAAGTATCAGACAAATATGTTTTGCTAATTAATCTTTAAACAGCGAAAAAATGTAATTTATGATGCTGTCTAATTCGGCTTTGCGTATGCGAACCGTTACACCATACAGGGAAACATCTGAAAATATTAATTACAAAATCAAACATCATTTGTTTACTTGTAACTTTGTATTAAGAAGTCCATGTATAAAAAGGCTGTTATGACAGTTGTATAACTGGTTTTAAGTTGTAGAATGCTACACATTTTACATTTTAAACATAGCTAAAATAGTATTAGTACTCTCAATTAGAGAGTAGACCTACACAGTGTTACGAAAAACTTCAATTTTGTATGAATTCAAATAGCCAGTCTGCCAATACCGACACATATTCCCAACGCTTGGCAGACATTGTGGGAACTGCGATCGCTCTGTTGACTCTCATCCTACCCGTATTTGTTATCGCTCATTATTCTTCAACTGATGTTCAGAATAACCAGCAGCCCCTGATCCAAAACCTCAAAGTAAGTCAAGACTGATAAAGCTTCCCAGTAGCAGGAAAGCTACAAAAAAGGAGAAAGCTGATATGGATGTAGTTAATCAGGAATAACCTGAGTTTGTCTTGTGTGGCTTTAGGTGTCAGTTGTCTTGACAGAGTAGGGGCATAAATCCCTCCTATAGCAATCAAGGGCGGGAGAAAATAATATCCTCTTGGAAAAAGCGTTGCGAAGTTACTTCGCAACGCTTTTTCCATTTTTCAGAGGAGTGGTGAGACAAGGAGGACAAGGAAGACGAAGAATTATTGAACAATTCTCTTCCCCATTCCCAATTCCCAATTCCCCATCAGAGATCCATATTGTCCTAAAATTCTACACGGGGAGCGAAGCTGACTGAGTGCCCCCATGATTCATTGTTATCAGAGGACTTTTTTGTGGATTTATCTCGTATTCCTGCCCAACCGAAACCCGGTCTAATCAACGTTCTGGTTGAAATTACTGGCGGAAGTAAAAATAAATACGAATACGACAAGGAACTAGAAGCTTTTGCTCTAGACCGAGTACTTTATTCTTCGGTAAAATATCCTTATGACTACGGCTTTGTACCTAATACTTTGGCTGATGATGGCGATCCCCTAGATGGTATGGTCATAATTGACGAGCCAACCTTCCCAGGCTGTATTATTGCTGCACGTCCGATTGGCTTCTTGGAGATGATTGACGGTGGCGATCGCGATGAAAAAATCCTTTGTGTTCCTGACAAAGATCCACGTTACACTCAGGTTAAATCCCTGAATGACGTAGCCCCACACCGCTTAGAAGAAATTGCCGAATTTTTCCGTAGTTATAAAAATTTGGAAAAAAAGGTGACTGAAATTCTCGGTTGGCAAGATGTAGACAAGGTTGCAGCAATAGTTGAAAAATCCGTCAAAGCTTATAGAGGATAATAAAAAAGTTAGGAGTTAGGAGTTAGGAGTTAAGAGTTATGAATTTTTATTCCTCACTCCTGTAGACGCGATTAATCGCGTCTCTCCTGTTACGGATCGCAAAAACTGCCACCAATCCTAAACCAAAATGCAGCGTACTCTCCTTTTGGCAAAAATTCATAATTGCACCCTGACGGGGGCAAATATCAACTACGTGGGTAGTATCAGCATCGATGAAATGCTTTTAGAAAAAGCTGGTATCTTACCTTATGAGCAAGTGCAAGTAGTTAATAGTGCCAACGGTCAGCGCTTTATTACTTATGCGATCCCAGCTCCAGCCCATTCAGGAGTAATTGAGCTAAATGGGGGCGCGGCACGTCTAGGCATTATTGGCGATCGCTTGATTATAATGACTTACGGGCAGTTCACGCCAGAAGAGTTAAAAAATTACTCTCCTACAGTAGTCATGGTGGACGAAAAAAACAGGTTGTTAGAAGTTCGGCGCTACGATGACCTGCTCGTGAAGGTCTAATTTCAAGGAAAATGTCAAATTTAGAGTTGTCGGATTCCCAGAGCTACATACCTGAAAAGTCTACTACCCTGCCAAGTAACCCAGCAGGTGAATTTCTTGTGAAATTTTGGGGTGTACGGGGTTTGATTGCCACCCCAGACACCAGCACCCACCGCTATGGTGGCAATACCGCTTGTGTAGAAATGGCTGTAGGCGGGAAACGCTTGATTTTTGATGGCGGTACCGGCTTACGCATACTAGGTAAAACTTGGCAAGAACTACAACAGCCAATCCAGGCCCATTTATTTTTTACCAACTGCCAATCAAACCGAATTCAAGGGTTTCCCTTTTTTGCTCCCGCATTTATTCTGGAAAATTCCTTCCATATTTACGGCACAGCTGCCTCAAATAGTGCCTCAATCAAACAATGTCTGTACGATCAGATGCTCCAGCCCCACTTTCCTTACCCTTTACAGGTAATGCAGGCGGAATTGCAGTTTTACAATCTGACTCCAGACAGTGATGTAAAACTAGATGATGTCACCATTACAATGGCATTAATCAATCAAACTCAGCGCTCAGTTGGCTACCGAGTTACTTGGCAAGATTATAGTGTTGCCTACGTCACGGATTTGCACCAGAATGCCGAACAAGTTGAGCGAGAGCGGATTTTAGAGTTTATTAAAGGTGTTGATTTGCTGATTGCCAATGCCACTTACACTCCCCCTACCTCTCACAACCATGATTCTGCTGATTTACTCTGGCAAGTTGCGGTGAATGCAGCTTTGAATGCCGGTGTGCAACGGCTAGCTATTTCTCATCATCACCCAGATGACCATGATGATTTTCTTGACCAGGTTCAAGGAGATGTTAAATCTGCTTTCCCTGAAGCAGTATTAGCCCATGAAGGTCTAGTATTAGCTCTTGGTAGGGATTTAAAGTCGTTGTAGCGATCGCCTAAGTTATGTTTAGGGTCATAGCCCTGACTGGGGAAGGAAGTTTCACAGCACTGGTAGCCCTAAACCTTTACTACAAGTGATTGGCAGTCTTTATAAAAGAGCCGTTTTACCTGTTTTTCTGAGATCAGGCAGGCTTTTTTTTCAGAGTATATGCTCTACTCTTCTGTAAAAAACCTATTACATTACTCTTCTGGTATTCTGACACCATGAAAAGCAGAGACGCAAAAACCGTCATTGTATTGAATAGCTGCTTTTCCTTGAGCGTGTAAATGTCCTTGTTCATCAAATGAGATTTGACAAGGACGGTTATAAACTAAACAAGAGTCTGGATAAGCAAAAAGCCTGTCACACTGCTGATGTATTTCTAGACAAAGTTTAACTATAAAATAATTTTCTATATTAATTTCAGAAACGCAAAAATCATACCAACCAAAATAGTAGTAGAGAGAATTAATTCCTAATTTATCCGTGGCAAAATCATCATAAAAATCACAATACCTAATTTCTTCAATTAACTTAGTTGTTATCTCTTCAGATACTATTTTTAATATTTCTTGTACTTGATTATACAATTTTAGGTCTATTTGCAATTCAAAAGGTACATTGAGAATTTGTTCCAATCTCTTTGACCATACTGTGATCCGCTCTCCGAAACTTGACCCATCTAATTTAGAAAAATTATGTATAGCAATGCGATTGGTTTGGTAATATTTTTCGTTTATTTCTCTCAACGTTATATATTTAACTAGAGCATAAGGACTATCAAAAAAAAGAATACTTGGCTCTGATTGACCAATAAATTCATAAATTTTTTTAATGGTCTTTGCTACTTTGTTTTGGTCAATCGGCTCGGTGCTAAGAAGAATTTTTCGCCATTTTTCTTGATACAGAGGAATCAATTTTTTTTGCTTTGGAGTAAGTAGAACCATTATTTTAGTATTGTTATTCCTCTATTATTTTTAGCGATTCGTCATATCAATATATAATTGCGCTACACGAAGGTGCGATCGCAGTTTCTATTCAAAGAGGATGTTTGAAAAGTCTAAATTGTTACTCGCCTTTAGCAACTGGAAGTCTTGGCTACACGAGACTTTATAGATTTTTGTGGGTTAAAAACCTTTATAGACTACACGCGCTTTGGGCACAGCATTGCTGTGCCCCTACTATTCCATACAATTAAAATCGGCTATATTGCACTTTAGGAAGCATTTTGCAACTCGGCTGTGCGGACTGAAAACTGCTGTGTCTGATTACCTCGCTGCACTTTCACCTGTAATACTTGACCAAGACGACTATCTTCCACAATGTTCTGCAATTGTTCAGCACTGGTAATAGCTTTACCATCAACTTGCAGAATTATATCCCCGCGCCGGACACCCGCAGATGCGGCGGGAGAATTGGGGACAACTCGCATTACAAAAACACCATTAATTTCTGGTATCTGAATCGGAGAGTTGGGATCGGTGTTATTTTGCCTGGCTAGTTCGGGTGTCAAAGTTAGCATTTGCACACCTAAGTAGGGGTGAGCAACTTTGCCATCACGTTGTAGTTGCGTTGCGATCGCTTTCGCTTTATCAATAGGAATGGCAAACCCAATACCCATCGCGTCGGGACGAATGGCTGTGTTAATGCCAATTACTTCACCTTGGCCATTTAATAGTGGCCCCCCAGAGTTACCTGGGTTAATAGCGGCATCGGTTTGGATAAAGTCTAAGCGTTTGTCGCTAATGCCAACTTGGGCGCTGGAACGTTTGAGAGTACTGACAATCCCCAAGGTAACGGTGTTATCAAATCCTAAAGGATTACCAACTGCGATCGCCCAATCTCCTACTTGTACGTTACTAGAAGAACCCAAGGGTGCGACTGGTAAATCGTTACCTGCGTTAATCTTGACTACTGCTAAATCTGTGACTTCATCAATACCTTGAACTTTGCCTTCAAAGGTGCGGCCATCTTTGAGCCGGACTGTTACTTTATCAGCTTTATCAACCACATGAGCATTAGTTAGAACTAATCCGCTCTTGTCAAGAATGAAACCTGAGCCTACACCGCGTAACTGCTCAGAAGGGATCTGTTGAGGTAAACCTTCACCAAAAAACCGACGGAAAAAGGGGTCTTCCATAAATGGATCAACGCGACGAGTAATTGTGCGCTCAGTATCAATTCTGACAACTGCTGCCCCAACACGATTCACTGCTGCTGTCACAAAGCTAGTGCTACCGATCGCAGCCGTAGTTGGTGATTGCCGTTGAGCAATCAGTTGTGAATTATCACCAGCAGTTACTAAGGGTGCGGGTTCGGCTTGGGACGGTAATACCTGCAATGTACTAACGGTTAACAGTACTCCTAGTGCGATCGCTAAAACATAAGTACTGAGTTGACGTAAAGACCTGGGTAATTTGAGAAATCGCATAATCACAACCTAATTTATAAGCCTAGTTGTTGCTTAGTCGTGACCGAAGAGGCAGGGGAGCAGGGAGCGGGGAGCAGGGGGGAGAAAGATTCTGAAATGTTTCTTGCAATGACTTGTACTGAGCGTAGTCGAAGTAAGGGTTTCAAAGCCAATACATTTATTATGTATGGGGTTTTCTCCCCTGCCCCCTGCTTCTCTGCTCCCTGTCCTCTTGATGTGACAAATCTATTTACAGTTATTTTTACTTTAGGTTTCGCCTGCTCTTTCCACTACCGTGGTTAGCGCATTTTACGAGCTACCTGTAATCAAGTTAATGGAAAATTTAACCCAAAAGCTATTATGGACATTTACCCTTTACAAGTTCGGTTTTTACCCATCTCGAAAAAAGAGATAGGGGACACCCACGCTCACTTTTGGCTCAAAAACCGATTGAATGATGAACTAACTTTTGAATAAAATTTCATTCCGACTGGTTGCACCTAGCTGCGGTAAAGAGTTGATGGCTGAGTGGGGAGTCAGAGCAGTAGGAACGGTTAGAGGCAATTGTAATTGTTTGACAACACTTTGTAAGAGTTGGTCTTGTTCAGTCCGCAGACTCCAAACATTTGCCCCACGATTGATAATAGCAAACCAAACCAAACCGCGATCGCGTGTGGGCATGACTCCAGCTAAAGCGCTTACATCCCTAAGAGTGCCAGTTTTGATTACAGTAGAGAGGGGAATGTGTCGGGAGTGTAGCGTTCCTCGGTGATCAAACCCAGACATTGGAAACAAGTCAGCCAGATTTAGCTGATGGGCGGATGCCTCTCCTTGAATAGCCATCAACATCGCACAAGCAGCCCTGGGGGAAATGCGATTTTCCGTTCCTAGTCCAGAACCATTAATTAACTGAATTTCCACTTGTGGGACTCTCGCAAGGTTAGCAGCAGTGGATTGGACTACAGTTGCTCCTCCTACTGACTCTGCCAGCATTTCTGCCATATCGTTGTTACTGTAAACATTCATTTCCTTGATTAGTTGCTTCAAGGGTAACGAGCGATGACGCATTAATAAAGTTTGTCGAGGGTTTGGTTGCGCCTCAACTATCACCGTACCCGCAATCACAACTTGAGGCTTGGGCGTTCCCTTGGGCATGATTGAGTGTGTGTAAATCGCAGGGCGGCCCCAACTTGCCCGATTTAGTGTTTGCTTGAGCATCGTACCCGCCAGCATCGGTTGCCGTTGGAAATTCATGGCAAAATTGCCATTAATGATTAAATTTCCCTTTACCTGCTTTATTCCCATTTGATTGAGAGTATTACCAAGAGCGATCGCTTCTTCCCAAACAAACAAAGGATCGCCACCACCTGTAATTACCAAATCGCCCTGCACAACTCCATTTACCACTGGCCCGGTAGCACTTACCAAAGTATCATATTGGTAATTTGGGCCCAGAGTTTTCAAAGCAACTAATGAAGTAGCAATTTTGGTTAAAGAGGCAGCAGGCAAAGGTGTCGTACCTTGGTGATTTGCCATCAGCATCGGCCCTGACTGCATCCAAATGCCCTGACTCTCAGCCAGATTTTGCCCCACCACTTTCGATGTGATCAGCTTTTTCAGATATTCCTGTACCGTGGTTGCCCCAGTCGGATTGGGATCAGGGGCAAGAACCAAACCAGGGCTACCTTGCCAAGTCAAAGCATCTAAGGCATCTAGAGGCTTGATTTGTACCCCGGCCATTTCCAGCCAAAGTGACACCAAACCTGAACCCAATAATTCCAGCATATTTTCTTCCTCTGTAAGGATATGATCCGTTGTTTACTGTGCTAATATACAAGCTTTTTGACGATAATCAGTACTGAGTCATACTAACTAGCGTTTTTCTCATCTGGAAATAGCTTTTTTTGTCATATTGATTCTGACACCCATGTTTAATTGATCGTTATCATCTGGCTACTCAATCAGAGCCAATACTGAAACAATAGGAATAATGCTAAAGCGACATCATAAACTATGAGTGAACTTCCTAACAGTCTTGAAGATGCGATCGCCCAATCTCGTGTAGCTGTCCAAGCTGCCCTTGCAGATGGTTGTACTCGCTTGCAGGTTGAGTTCCTGTTCCCAGAACTCAAGTTTATGCCTGTGGCGGAACAGTTTTTGCCTGTGTTTACGGATTATGATTCCCGTTTGAAGATTTTCTTTGCTGACGCTGGTGCTGCTGCCCTAGCCCGCCGCAATTGGGCTGACGCACCATTTCAAATTTTAGATATTGGTACGGGAAGGGCTGCTTCCTTGGAAACCAAAATTCAGCCAGAGGATGAGATTTTCTTATTTATTGCCCCCACTTCCGTAGAAGTACCGCAGGTAGAAAAGTTGTGCGAAGTAATAGGCGATCGCCCTGTAGTCTTTTTAAATCCCCGTCTAGAAGATGCTGGAACTGTGGGCATTGGTTATACAGCTAGAAAAATCCGCGATCGTTTTATCAATACCATTGAATCCTGTTATTACCTACGCCCCATAGACGATCAAAGTGCCCTATATCGTTCCTACCCAGGACAGTGGGAAGTTTGGCTAGAAACTGGTGGCGAATATCAAAGAATTGCAGAATTACCCACAAAACCATCGGGTGATGAGTTGGATCTGATTCTTATGAAGGGACAACCGCAAACAACAACGGATAATGATACTGCACCTGCGAAAAAGCCCAATGTATTTAAGAGTTTGCAACGTTTTTTAAAGGCGTTGAGTAGTTAGGAAAAAGTAGAGGTAGCAGAAGGAAACTAGCTTATCTGCTGCCTCACTTTGAGTTTTTTATTTCTAAAAACGAAACTTGATGCTGAAAACACTGTACATTGTGCGACATTGCCAAGCAGTTGGACAGGAACCTAACGCGCCTCTTACATCAGAAGGCAATCTCCAAGCGATCGCTCTTGCTGATTTGTTATTCGGTTTGGGGATAGAGCGGGTTATCTCCAGTCCATTTATTAGAGCATATCAATCAATTGTTCCACTCGCTGAACGTCTAAACCTCTCAATTGAGATTGATAACCGACTTATTGAGCGTGTGCTGTGTGCAACGCCGCTTAATGATTGGCGTGAGCGATTGGCTGAATCATTTACCAATCTTGATTTATATCTAGATGGTGGTGAGTCAAGTCGTATTGCTATGGTGCGTGGGATAGCTGTAATTGATGAAGTATTACAGCAAGAAACAAACACAATTGCGATCGTCACGCACGGCAATTCAAAAGTGTTGAATGTTAAGAGAAATCCG